>DASWUT010000059.1:0-10072 GCA_036401455.1 Gemmatirosa sp.
TCCGACGTACACGCCCCCCAACGTCCCGCTCTCTCCGTCGCCCCACCCGAGTCTGCACCACCGGGTCTCCGAGCTTCCAGTCCCGCCTGCCCCCGCCAACAGCCTCTGCCGATTCCCCCTCCGCGCCTAACAACAAGAAAAGCGAGACGATCACCGCGGGACGGATACTGCGGGACGGATCCCGCGGCGCTACCTCCTCCTCAACTCCCGATTCAAAAATCTCACCACCCTCTCCCTCGCCTCCGGATCCACCCTCTCGTCGAATCCGTGCTTCTCCCCGGGGTACACCACCAACGCGTGCACCACCCCCAACCGCCTGAGCACGCTGTCCACCGCGAGCGCCTTCGCTAGCGGGACGACGTCGTCATCCCTCCCGTGCAGCAGCAGCGTCGGCGGCAGTCGCTTCACCTTTGGCCGGAGCGCGTCGAACATCCCCGTGCCGATCCCGACCACCGCCCCCACCCGCCGGTCCTCCGCGCCTAACGCGATCCCCATCCACGCACCGAGCGAGTAGCCGAAGACCCCGATCCGGGCCGGGTTCACCGCCGGATCGTGCTGGGCGAACGAGACCGCGTCTTCGAGGGTCGCCGTCCAGACCGGGAACTCGGCGTCCTCGCGCGGATCGTCCGTGCGCGTGTCGCCCGTCCGGTCGAAGTAGTGGACCACGTACGCGACGTAGCCGTTGCTCGCGAGGGTCTGCGCGTAGCGACGCACGTACTGCGCTCCGCTCCCTGCCACGCCGTCCGACGGATGGAGGACGAGCACCGCCGGATGGCGTCCGCCGGCACCGGGGATCGCCACCCGCTCGACCGCGATCCGCACCCCCCCGCTGGTGAAGGCGGTATCGACACTCACCACGCGCGAATCCGCGTTCAGGCCCGCGATGCGCCCCGCGCACCCGTACCCGACCCCGCCGATCGCCGCGAGCGACGTCGCGAGGGCGGCGAGCCGGACGCGACGCACCGCCGCGGGACGTCCAGCGGTCACACCCGCGGCCACGGTCACGGATCGACGACGATGTCGCCCGCGGTGACCGCGGCAACGAACGCCGTGACCACCGCCGGATCGAACTGCTCCCCGCTGCAGCGCTCCAGCTCCGCGACTGCCGCCTCGAGGGACAGGCCGCGGCGGTAGGGCCGGTGGCTCGTCATCGCGTCGAACGAATCGGCGACGCTCGCCACCCTCGCCTCGTAGGGAATGCGCTCGCCCGCGAGACCGTCCGGGCCTCCCCGCCCGTCCCACCGCTCGTGGTGCGACCGGACCACCGCGAGTGCCGCGGGCCGATCATCCATGATCGGCTTCAGCAGCTTCCACCCGATCACGGGGTGCGTCATGATGTGCGCGTACTCCTCGTCGCTGAGTGGGCCGGCCTTGTTCAGCACCGCCTCGCGCACCCCGATCTTGCCGAGGTCGTGGAGGTGGCCGCCGAGTTCGAGTTCGGCGACCGCGGCGTCGTCTGCGCCCATCGCGCGACCGATCGCCGCCGCATAGCGCCCGACCCGCAGCGAGTGCCCACGCGTGTACGGGTCCTTGACCTCGAGCGCCTCGGCGAGGGCCTGCATGCTCGCGAGCGACAGCGCCTCGATCCGCCGCGCCTGTTCCGCCACCCGTGCTTCGAGCGCGCGCTGATACGCCGCGTTGTCGACGACGAGCCGCCGGCGCTCGAGCGCCTGCCGCACGCGGGCCCGGACCTCCTCGAGGTGGAACGGCTTCGTGAGGTAATCCATCGCGCCCATGCCGAGGCACTGCACCGCGACCTCGACGTCGGCGACGGCGGTGATCATCACCACCGCCGTGCCTGGGTGGCGCTCACCGACGGCCCGGAGCAGCTCCACGCCGCCCACGCCCGGCATCCGCAGGTCGCTGAGGACGAGCGGCGCCGGCCACTCGTCCAGGATTGCGAGCGCGGCCTCGCCGTCGGCCGCGTCGCGGCACTCGAAGCCGTCGCGCGCCATGATGCGCACGATGAGCTGGCGCAGACGCGGCTCGTCGTCGACGACGAGCACGCGCGCGGCCTCGCCAGGGGCGAGTAGCGCGTGGACCGTCGCGAGCGACGTGGGCGGCGGGGGTGCAGGCGCGAGCGCGAGTGCAGGCATCGCGCGTAATGTCGGGAGTTTCCCTCGCCGAAACCAGCGTCCCGCGCCGGCTATCTTGCCCGGATGACGCGCATTCAGGACGATCCGTACGCGGCCGCCGGCTTCGGCACCCGCGCCATCCACGCCGGCCAGCAGCCCGACCCGACGACCGGCGCGATCATGACGCCGATCTACCAGACGTCCACCTACGTCCAGGACGCCCTCGGCCAGCACAAGGGCTACGAGTACGCCCGCGGCAAGAACCCCACGCGCGAGGCGCTCGAGCGAAACGTTGCGGCCCTCGAGGGCGCACGCCACGGCTTCGCCTTCTCGAGCGGGATGGGCTGTCTCGACTCGATCATGAAGCTCTGCCGCGCCGGCGACCACGTCGTCTGCGGCGAGAACGTCTACGGCGGCACCTTCCGCCTGTTCGACAAGCTGCTGCAGCACCTGGGGATCACGTTCACCTACGTCGACGCGCGCGATCCGCAGCGCATCGCCGACGCGATGCGCGCCGAGACGCGCATGGTGCATGTCGAGACGCCGACCAACCCGCTCATGCGCCTCACCGACCTGCGCGCCGCGGCGGAGGTCGCGCACGCGGGCGGACGCGACGGGCGCGCCCTGCTCGTCGTCGACAACACCTTCGCGACGCCGTACTTCCAGCGGCCGCTCGAGATGGGCGCCGACATCGTCTGGCATTCGTCGACCAAGTACCTCAACGGCCACTCGGACCTCGTCGGCGGCGTCGCGGTGCTGAACGACGACGACCTCGCGACGCGCCTGCAGTTCATCCTCAACGCGGCCGGCGCCGTCCCGGGCCCGTTCGACGCCTGGCTCGTGCTGCGCGGAACCAAGACGCTGCACCTGCGCATGCGGCAGCACGACGCGAATGGCCGCGCGGTCGCCGCGTGGCTCGCCGACCGCATCGGGGCGGAGTGCGTGCTCTACCCCGGGCTCGACTCACACCCGCAGCACGCGCTCGCCGTGCGCCAGATGACCGGCTTCGGCGGGATGATCGCCGCCGACCTCGGCACGCGCGAGCGCGCGGCGCACGTGCTCGGGCGCACGCGCGTGTTCGCGCTGGCCGAGTCGTTAGGCGGCGTCGAATCGCTCATCTCCCATCCGGCTGGCATGACGCACGCCAGCGTCGAGGCCGAGCGGCGCGGGTCGATCGGGCTCGGCGAGGGGCTGATCCGACTGTCGTGCGGGGTCGAAGACACTCAGGACCTGATCGCGGACCTCGACCAGGCCTTCGCGGGACTCTAGGCCCAACCCATTTTCCCGGAGCCCGACGTGCCGATCCGCCTCGACGACATCAGCAGCACGGCGTGGGAACACCCCGCCGATCGCGCCGCGCTCAACGCGCTGCGCGCCCTTCCCGGCTTCGACGCGGTGGTGCGGCGCGTGGCCGGCTTCTTCGGCGAGCGCGGCATCCGTCAGCTGTTCCTCGCCAACGCGGTGCGGGTCGGGCCGACGCAGTACCCCGCGCTCTGGGCCGGCTACCAGGAGATGCTCCGCGCGCTCGACTGGCCGGGCGCGCACGCGGCGCCGGGCGCATCGGGGCGCGTGCCCGAGCTCTACGTCACGCAGACGCCATTCGTGAACGCGGGCGCGGTGGGGTTCGCCGATCCATTCATCATTCTCAATACCGCGTCGGTCGAGCTGCTGGAACCCGAGGAGCAACGCTTCCTCCTCGCGCACGAAATCGGGCACATCGCGAGCGGGCACGTCACGTACAACACGATCGCGATCATCCTGCTCACGCTCGGCCTCAACAGCCTGCCGGCGTTCGCCGGGCTCGCGCTGCTGCCGTTCCGGCTCGCGCTGCTCGAGTGGTACCGCAAGGCCGAGCTGTCCTGCGACCGCGCCGGGGTGCTCGGCGTGCAGGATCCGCGCGTGGCGTACCGTGCGTTCCTCAAGCTCGCCGGCGGCGCGCGCCGCGGCACGCCGGGCGCAGACGTGGCGCTCGACCTCGACGCGTACCTCGCGCAGGCGGCGGAATACGAGGCCGTCGGGTCGGCGTGGGACCGCGTGCTGCAGGTGCTCGCGACGGCGCAGCAGGACCACCCGTTCCACACCGTGCGCGTGGGCGAGCTGCAGCGTTGGGTGCAGGGCGGCGACTACGCGCGCATCCTCGCCGGCGATTACGCGCGCCGCGCCGACGCGCCGCGCCCGTTAGGCGACGACGTGGGTGACGCGGCCGACTACTACGGCGAGCAGGTGCGTCAGGCGACGGCGTCGGTCCGCGAAGCGGTGGAGCGCGCGGCGGACGCGTTCGCCGGAGCGGTCGGTGACGCCTTCCGCGGCCGGCCCTGGGGCTGATGGCCGAGCACGTGCTGATCGTCGGCGGCGGCGGGCGCGAACACGCGCTCGCCTGGAAGCTCGCGCAAGAGGGCGCCGACGTCGTCGCCGCGCCGGGCAACCCCGGAATCGCGGCGCTCGGTCACTGCGCGCCCGTCCGCGCGGACGACGTCGACGGGCTCGTCACACTCGCCGAAGCGGAGCGCCCCGATTTCACGCTCGTCGGGCCCGAGGCGCCGCTCGCAGCCGGAATCGTCGACCGGTTCCGCGCGCGCGGGCTGCCGATCTTCGGCCCCACGCAGGCCGCCGCGCGGATCGAGACCTCGAAGGCCTGGGCCAAGCAGCTCATGCTGGACGCGGGCGTGCCCACGGCGCGTGCGACGACGCATCGAGACGCCCCAGGAGCGAAGCGCGCCGCCGCTGCGTTAGGCGCCACGTCGGGCGGGGCCGTGGTCGTGAAGGCGTCGGGGCTGGCCGCCGGGAAGGGTGTCGTGGTCGCCGAGAGCCTGGCCGAGGCCGAGGCGGCAATCGACGAAATGCTCGTCGGCAACCGCTACGGCGCGGCAGGGGCGGAGGTGCTGATCGAAGAATTCATGCAGGGCGAGGAGCTGTCGGTGTTCTACCTGACCGACGGCCACACCGCGGTCCCGATCGTCCCGGCACAGGACCACAAGCGGTTACGCCGCGGCGATGTCGGGCCGAATACCGGCGGCATGGGAGCGTACGCGCCCGTCGATCTCACCGCCTACGCACGCCAGCTCGCGATCCCGACGCCTGGACCCGACTCGCCGTTGGTGCGTGCGGCCGTGAGCGGGTTCGGCGTCGCGGATCATGCCGAGCGCACGATCGTCGCCCCGCTCCTCGCCGCCATGCGCGAGCAGGGATGCCCGTTCACGGGCCTGCTGTACGCCGGCTTGATGCTCACGGACGAGGGGCCCAAGGTGGTCGAGTTCAACTGCCGGTTCGGCGACCCCGAGACGCAGGCCGTGCTGCCGCTGCTCGGCACGATCAACCCGCCCCTGATCGCGATGCTCGGCGGCATCGCGCTGGGGGAGCCGGCGTGGTCGGCCCCGTTCGAGCACGACGAGCGGCAGTCCGGGCGGTGGACGCGCGCCTTTCCGGCGCGGCATTCGGTGACCACCGTGCTCGCCGCGGCCGGTTACCCCGACACGCCCCGACTCGGCGATCCGATCACGCTCCCCGACGACGTGCCGGAGGGCGTTCATCTGTTTCACGCCGGCACCGCCCACGATCCGTCGGGGCAGCTCGTCACCGCAGGGGGGCGGGTCCTGGCCGTGACGGCCGTGGCGCGGACGTTCGAGGACGCGCGAACGCTGTCGCGCGAGACCGCCGCGCGCGTCGAGTTCGCCGGCAAGCAGTACCGCGACGACATCGGCTGGCGCGAGGCAGCGCGTCGCGCACGGTAAGTCCCGCGCGGTGAGAGGAGCGCCGGGGCCGGGGTAGCGTCGTGCGCCGTCCCGTCGCAGCTTCCCTTTCCCGCCCCCGCCGCCTGCCGTGCCCGAACTTCCCGAGACCGAGACCATCGCCCGTGACCTCGACGTCGCCCTGCGCGGCGCCGTGATCGCGGACGTCGAGGTCCCGCGGCCGTCGGTGCTCCGGGGCGTCACGGCGGACGCGCTCGCTCTGCAGACCAGGGGTGCGCGGGTCGAGCGCGTTTGGCGCCGTGCAAAGCTCATCGTGCTCGACCTTTCGACCGGCGACCGACTGGCCGTGCAGCCACGGTTCACGGGAACCGTGCTCCTCGAAGGCTTCGGCGAGCCGTTCCCGGAGGCGGAGCGACGCTTCGTGCGCGTCACCTTTCGACTCGGCGACGGGCGGGCGTTCCACTACCGCGACATCCGGGCGTTAGGCACGCTCGCGCTACTCGACCGCAACGCGTTCGACGCGTACGTCGCCCGCCTCGGCCCCGAGCCGCTCGATCCGACCTTCACCCCCGACACGCTCCGCGCCGCGCTCGGCCGCTCGGCGCAACCGGTCAAGCGCGTGCTGATGGATCAGCAGCGGCTTGCCGGGGTGGGCAACATCTACGCGAACGAGGCGCTCTGGGCGGCGCGCATCCACCCCGCCCGCCCGGCGACCTCGCTCACCGACGGCGAGGTCCGGGCGCTCCGCGACGCCGTCGTCGACGCGCTCGACGAGAGCGTGCACCACGGGGGGACGACGTTCGAGAACTTCGTGAGCCCGCGTGGGCGGAAGGGGGCGTACGTGCTGCACCTGAAGACGTACGGACGCGGGGGCCGGCCGTGTTTCCGATGCGGCGATGCGTTAGGCGAGACGCACGCGATCGACGGCCGCGCGACCGTGTTCTGCGCGCGGTGCCAGCCCGCCGCATGAGGACACGCCGATGAGAACGGCCTCGTGAGCGCGCTCTCCGAGTTCGGCCCCGGTGCGGTGCCGTCCGGCGAACCGGTGCCGGCGATCGTCGCGGCCGCGCTCGCCTCTGCCCCCGACGCGCACCTGCCCGCGCTTCGCGACTACGTGCGCGCGGAGGCGCACGATCGCCCCGGCGTGTACCGCATGCTCGGCGAGAACGGCGAGGTGATCTACGTCGGCAAGTCGAAGCACGTGCGCACGCGCCTGCTCTCGTACTTCCGCTGCGTCTACCCCGACGAAAAGGGTGCGCGCATCCTCCGCGATGCGTGTCACCTGGAGTGGGAGTACACGCCGAGCGAGTTCGCCGCCCTGCTGCTGGAGTTGCGGCTGATCAAGCGGTTGCGGCCGCGCTACAACGTCGCCATGAAGCGCGACGCGCGGCACTGGAGCTTCATCAAGCTCACCCGCGGCGCGGCGCCCAAGCTGCAGGTCGTGCGCGGTTCGACGGGGAGCGCGGACGGCGGCGTCTACTACGGCCCGTTCCGCGGTGCGGACCAGGTGGGCGACGCCGTGCGCGAGCTGAGCGACGCGTTAGGCCTGCGCGATTGCGCCAACGACGTGCCGATGCGGTTCGGCGATCAGCACGAGCTGTTCGCGGGCGAGGCGCTGGCGCTCGTACAGATCGCGACGCGCGCACCGCGCTGCATCCGTCACGAGATCCGGAAGTGCCTGGGCCCGTGCGTCGGCGCGTGCACGGTCGACCAGTACCGCGACCGCGTCGCGCTCGCGCGGGCGTTCCTCGACGGCGTCGACGACGGCCCGCTCGCCGGGCTGCGCGCCGACATGGAGGCGAGCGCCGAGCGGCTGGAATTCGAGCGGGCGGCGCACCTGCGTGACAAGGTGCGGCGGCTCGAGATGTTGCAGGCACAGTTCGACCGGCTGCGGTTCGCCGTCGAGACCCTGTCGTTTGCGTACGTCGTACCGGGCGATCCGGGGCGCGTGCCGCAGCGGCGGCGCGGCGGTCCCACCGAGTCGGGCGAGGCCGCCGCGCGCGTGTACCTCGTGCGCCGCGGGCGGGTGCGTGCGGACCATCCGGTGCCCCACGATGCGGCATCGGCTGCCGCGCTGGCCGAGGACGCGCGGCGGATCTACGCGCCACGCGAGCGCGGGGCATCGGTTCCGACGCACGAGGTCGACGAGCTGCTCCTGCTGTCGTCGTGGTTCCGTCACCGCGACGGCGAGCTCGGGCGGACGGCGCTGCCGCGTCACGTCCTGGCCCACGGCGCGGAGCCAACCTGGTGGCAGGGACGCCTCGAAGCGGCGTCCGGAATGGCGATGCCGGGGAGTGGCTTGCCCAGTGGCGACGACGGACTGGACGCGGCGGCGTGATGCCGCATCCATGACGGTTCGTGACGGCCGCTGTTCGCGCGTAAGTGATCCGTTGGCAATCGGTTAGGTCCAGCTCACGGAACCGGATCGAGGTGGCCGTCGTCTTGCATTCCAGAGGCGACGCGCGGGCGGCTGCATGCTGTTGACCGCTGCAGTACCGCCGTGTGCCGCTGCGTCGTCTTCCGGACGCGCGCGGACCGTCGACCCTGGCGATCGCGTCGGGCTCACCCTCACACGGAGCGAGCGAGCGATGGCAACGACCTGGCAGCCCCCGGACGCGGCGTGGGAGCCCACGACGCTCGTGCAGTGTGTGTCGGTCCGTCCCTGGCTCATCATCCCCGGCGAGGACGAGCCGGGCGGATGTCATGACCTGACCCTCGGGCGGTACTACGAGCGGGTCGGGGTCGAGGCGGACGGCGCGTTCTACCGGATCATCGACGACTCGGACGACGACTTCCTCTACCCGGCGTCGCACTTCCGCGTGGTCTGAGGTGATGGTGCGCCAGCGCGAAGGTGGCCCCCCGCCTTGGCGGGGGACCACCCTGACCCTGCGTCAGCGCGCCCTGGGTCAACGTGGCGTCGGAATGCGCGCCGCGCTCCGCCCCGACCGCACACCTGGCGCGTCGAGCGTCGGATCCTGATGGAGCGCCGCGCAGCGGAGCGAGCGGCAGCCGGCTGCCCCCACTCTCGGCCAGTAACTGCGTCACGAACCGCTGTCCCTCGCCGATGCGCTCGACCTCGAGCGCGATCGCGTCGACGGCGATGGCGAGCTGGCCGAGCTGCGGGTCGGGTGCCGGCGCTGCCACGGCCGCGGCACGGCCCCGGCGTCGGCGACGCCACCGCGACGCGAGCAGCGTCACGACGATCCCGAGGCCGAACGTGCTGACCGCGATTCCGGCCGCGTCGTCCTCCGCGACGAACTGCGACATGTCGGGCGTCGTCGACACGGTCTGCGTCGAGGCCAGCAACTCCGGCGGAGCGGCCACGATCTGGCGTTCGGTCGTCGCTATGGCCTCGTCGAGCGAGAGCACCTTCCCGGTCGCCGCGTCGAGTTGCTGCTTCAGGAGTCGCTGCGTGTCTGCGTCCGGCCCATCGGTCAGGCGCTGCTGTAGATCCGCGCGCTCCTCGCGCGCGTTGTCGCGCTGATCGCGGAGTTCGTGGCGTCGAATCCGCAAGCCAGCGAGTTGCCGCTCGTTCGTCGGCACGCCCGAGACCCGGAACAGCTCGCGGATGGCCGCGTCGCGCTCGAGCGTTCCGCCCCCGGCCGCGCGCGTGGGTGTGGGCGAAGCGTCGGGCGTGACGCTCGCCGCGGGTGCCCGCTCGGCGCGGGTTGGCTGCTGGGGCATGGCGGGCAGATACGAGGTGACGACCGACGCGGTTTCGCGCAGACGTCCGCGCGCCGGTGCGGCCCGCACCGTTGGCCGACAGCGGTCGGCCGATCGCCGTCAGCCTACAGCGGGATCAGGTCGACCTCGGCGTACCCGCCCTGCACCGTGAGCCGCGCCACGCACGGCACGAGATCGAAGCGCCGATGCCCCGCCGCCCCCGGATTGACGACGACGCGGCCGTCCGGCGCCCGCCACACCATCTGGCGGTGCGTGTGCCCATACACGCACACGTCCGCGTCCGGATACGCCGCGTGCACCCGCTCCGGATTCGGGCGGCCGAGCTCGTGGCCGTGCTGCACGTGGACGCGCAGGCCACCGACGACGAGGTCGAGAGACTCGGTGAGCCACGGTACGCCGGGTGGGTCCGTGTTGCCGAACACCGCGTGCACTGGCGCGATCGCGCCGAGTTCGGCCAGGAGGTCGGGCCCGCCAACGTCGCCCGCGTGGAGGATGAGTTCCACACCGGCCAGCGCGTCGAACACCGCGGGACGCAGCAGGCCGTGCGTGTCGGAGATGAGGCCGACGACGTGGGCCCGGGATCCGTCGGCCGGCGAGGTGTCAGGCGCGGTCATGCGGCGCGCG
>DASWUT010000060.1:0-10208 GCA_036401455.1 Gemmatirosa sp.
GAGCGCGGGATACGGCGGCCGACGCCGCCGCACCGCGGACCCCCCGCGCCCCGCGCGCCGCGAAGGCGGCCGCCGGACATACGGCGACTGGGAAGCCGGCCGGGAACGCGGCCGGGAAGGCGGCCGCCGCGCGCACGTCGACGGCCACGACGGCGGCGACGCGCCGTGGCTAAGCCGGGACGGCAGGCGCGGAGCGCGGACATCGCGCAGGTCGGGGCGCTGATCTTCCGACGCCCGGACGCGGGCGGCGCAGGCACGGGCGACGGCGTGGCCACGCCCGACGCGTCCGCCGCGGCGGGGCAGGGCACCGGCACCGGAGCGACCCGCGTACCGGGCGCACACCCCACGCACCACCCGGCGACCGCCGAACGCACCGATCGGCGCACTCGGCGCGACGTGTTCGACCTCGACCCGCGGCGTGTGGTCGAGCGCGGGCCCTACATCCGCGAGTGGGACGAACAGGGCGAGGAGTTCGAGCGCCTCGTGGCCGCGGTGCGCGCCCGCGGCGAGATCGACACGCCGATCTGGGTGCGGAGCCACGGCCCCACCGGACAGCGCGAGTTCGTGCTCGTCGCCGGCAAGGGGCGGCTCCGCGCCGCGCTCCGCAACGGGCTTCCGACGGTCCCCGTCCGCGACCTCGGCGATCTCGACGATGCACAGGCCGTGGCGCGGCAGGTCGAGGAAAACCTGAATCGCGAGGACATGACGCCTGCCGAGACGGCGCACGCGCTGTGGCGCATGCACGGGTTTGGCGAGTCGATCTCCGAGATCGGCCGGCGGCTGCACCGCGACAAGGGGTACGTCAGCTACATGGTGCGGGTCGGCGAGGCGGTCGACGCGCTCGGGGCCGACGATCAGGCACGGCTCGCGCGGCGGGGCGCGCTGCAGGTGCGCCAGTGCCAGACGATCGGGGCACTGCCCGACGTCGCGCAGCGCGTCGCGGCGCTGCGGCAGGCGATCGCCGCCGGCGGAGCAGAGGGGGCGGACGCCGCCGACCGGCCCGCGCGTGCAGCGGCCATAGGGCCGGCGGACGGCGCCCGTGAGGGCGCGACACGGCGGGCCGATGAGCAGGCGGCGTTCTACGGGCGGCCGATTCGCAACGGGCGCACGTTCCGCATGCGCTGGGTCGAACAGGAGCTCCGGGCGGACCCGGCCGCGGTAGTCGACGGGTTCGTGCGCGCGATCGAGGAAGAGCGCGAGCAGCTCGTCGAGGCGTTGCGACGGCTCGAGACGGACGGGCGCACGGGCGAGGAGCGGGACGTGGTCACGCGGGCGCGTCGGGCGTTGGAGCGGGGGAGGGGGCGGCGGTAGGGCCGCGGCGTCGGACCGGCGGCGTTCGCAGGGCGGAGATCAGCGGGCCGGAGCCGAACCGAGGGCGGCGGTGAGCGCGGCCCGCACGGTCACGCGGGACTCGCGGGCCAGCGCGGCGGACAGCGTGGGCCGGCCGGCTGCGCCGCCGATCGTCCCGAGCTGGCGCGCAGCCGCGACGGCAAAGAGCGGATCCGGATCGGTGAGCGACCGCGTGGCCACCGCGACTGCGCGCGACCGGTCCGGCCACGCCGCCAGAAGCCGGAGCGCCTCGACGCGCAGGTTGCGGTCCTCCTCGGGGCGCGTGGCGCGCTCGAGTGCGGCGAGCCCCGCGGCGTCCGGCCGCCGCGCGAGGCGACCGGCGGCCGTGCCGCGCTCGAACAGCGACCCGGGGCGGTCGACGAGCGGGACGAGGAACGCCGTCCCTTCCGGCGCGATCGCGGGGTCGTAGACGGCGAGCGCGGCGGTGCGGACCGCGACGCTCGGATCGTGCGTGATGAGCGCGACGGCGAGCGCCTGCACGCCCGCCGGGTCGCGCGCGGCGAGGCTGCCGATGGCCGCCGCGCGCACCTCGCTCGACGGGTCGCCGAGTGTGGAGCGCACGATCGTCTGCGACGCCAGGCTCGCGTCGTGCGCGAGCTGCCGCACCGCTTCCGCCCGCAGGTGAGGCGACTCGTCGTTGAGTGCGATCAGCCGCCGCGCGTCCTGCGCCGCCGTATCGGTCGACGTCGCGAGCTGGCCGAGCGCCCACCAGCGGGCCGTGAAGTCGAGGTCGTGCCGCGCGAGCGCGGCCAGTTCGTCCGGCGTCTGGTCGGTCGTGACCGTGCCGAGCAGCCAGCCACCCTCGTCAAATCGGAAGCTGAGCGGGGCGGATGGGAGCGCGACGTCGAACGTCTGGTGCGCCGCGGTGACCTCGACCTCGCGCCGCACGACCGAGTCGCGCGTCACGACGCGCACCGTGGCCGGAAATCGAAAGAATGGGTGCGTCGCGTCGATCCGCTGCGTCTCGTCCACCGTCAGGCGCAGCGTGCGCGCGGCCGGGTCCCACGCGCGAGCGACCTTCACCCTGGGGTAGCCGATGCCGTAGGCCCACTGGTCGAAGAACCAGTCGAGATCGCGCCCGGTGGCCTTCTCCATCGCGACCGCGTAGTCGGCCGTCTCGACAGGCCGGTACGCGTTGTCGGTGAGGAAGCGCCGCATGCCGGCCCAGAAGAGCGAGTCGCCGACGAGCCGCCGGAGCTGATGCGCGAGCTGCGCGCCCTTTGGATAGACATGGCCGCTGAAGAAGACCTCGATCGGGTCGGTGCCTGGCGGCGGCCCGAGGACGAGCGGCCGCTCCTGGGTGAGGTCGGCCGCCATCGCCTCGCGCTGCTGGCCGATCCAGTTCCACTCGGCCGCCTCGCGCCCGCGGCTCCGCTCCTCCTGCACGCTCTCCATGTAGGTGGTGAGCCCTTCGTTGACCCACGCGTGCGCCCACGCCGCGGTCGTCGTGAGGTCGCCGAACCACTGGTGCGCGAGCTCGTGCGCGCCGAGCGAGCGCCCGCTCCGCTCGGGTTCCGACGCGGCATCGTGGAGCGCGAGGTCGGTCTGCGTCGTCGCGGAGACGTTCTCCATCCCGCCGTACGTGAAATCGGGGATCACCGCCTGGTCGTACTTGGCCCACGGAAAGTTGACGCCGAGGACGCGCGAGTACGTCTCGATCATCGCCGGTGTCTCGCCGAACGTGCGCCATGCCGCGTTCACCGTGTCCGGCGCGACCCAGTACTCGACCGGGATGCCGCGCCACGTGTCGTGCAGCACCGTGAAGGGCGCCGCCACGATCGAGTAGAGGTACGTCGACGCGGGTTTCTCCTGCGACCAGTGCCACACCTGCTGCCGCCCGCCCGCCGTGGGCGTCACGCTCACGAGGCGCCCGTTGGAGAGCACGCGCATCGCGGTGTCGGCCGTGACGAGGATTTCCCACGTCGTCTTGTCGTTCGGCGCGTTGTACGTCGGCACCCAGCTCGGCGTCTCGATCGCCTCGCCCTGCGTCCAGACCGTGGGGCGCCGCGGCACGAAGTACATCCCGCGCTCGGGATGCCCGTGGTAGCGCAGCGTGAACTGCACCGTGTCGCCGACCGCGGCGCGGCGCGGCAGGCGCACGGTGACCCCCGACGTGTCGCTCGCGTAGCGAAGCGCCTGCCCGCGCGCGTCGAGCGCCGCGTCGATCGTGAGGTTGGAGGCGTCCAGCCGCACGGTGTCGGTGGGCGCGGCGGTGACGACGAGCCGCGTCGCGACCTCGCCGGCGACGCTGCGCTGGGCGAGGTCGAAGCGGATCGCGATCCGCTGGTGCAGCAGGTCGAACACGCGGGCGCGCTGCGGCCACTGCACGGGCGGGACGTACACGCCGACCTCGCCCGGGTGACGCGGGCCGGTGGTCGGCACGCTCCCGGGCGGGGCAGCCCCGGACGACGCGCCGCCCGGCGTGGCCGGGGGCTGCGCGCGGGCCAGGGCGGGAACGACGGCGCCCGCGATCAGCGTGGCGCGGAGAGCGAGGCGAGCGACGGACCGAGGACGGCGCATGCGCGGCAGGGAAGGGAAGTGCGCAACGTGGACGCTGGGCCGCGGAACCTACGCCGGCGCGAGCGTGCCGGTGACACGCGCACGCCATCCGCCAGGCGATCGCCGACGGTCAGCCCTCGTCCAGATCGGCCGCGAGGTCTGCGTCGGACACCGTGGCCGCGGCGACGGACGCCGGCCCAGGCGGCGCGATACCGTGCGCCGGTTGCAGCGCGGCGACCGCGGCCTCCGCCTCCCGCAGCGCACGTCCGACGATCGTCAGCGTCGCGAGCGCCTGCTGCTCCGCCGCGCTCGGCGGGGCCGCGGCGTCCGTCGCCTGCCGCAACCGCCGCTGCAGCCCGCGCAGGCTCTGGCCTGCGTCGATTCCGGCGATCGACCCGCCCGCGCGCAGGCGCACCGCGTCCGCGGCACGGCCCGCGATCACCGTGTGCACGTGCGCGAGGTGTGCGAGATGGGCCGCGGCGTAGCCGATGGGGTCGTCGGCGAACCACGTCGCGTCCCACCCCCACGCCACACCTGGTGCCGGGGGAGCGGTCGGCGGGCCCGCGGCCGCTCGCCGCGCTCGCCCCTGGCGCCGGTCGACGTTGTGGGTGCTGAACCCGCCGACCGCGTCGCGCAGCTGCTTGCGCAGGCTCGCCACGTCGACGTCGGTGCGCACGAGGCGCTGAACGAGGCGCCACGTCACGCGCGGCGAGCGCAGCGCCTCGCGTTCGGTGTCGGGCACAGTGGCGAGGGCGCGGCCGAGCCGGAGGAGGATCGAGACGTGCGCGGGGGACTTGCGGCGTCGGCGCGCGATCTGCGCCGCGGTGAGCCCCTGGTCGGCCAGGCGCACGTACTCCGCGGCGCGGTCGAGCACGTGCGCGCGGCGGCCGTCGAGCCGCGCGGGAGTGGAAACGTCCGCCTTCGGCGCCGCAGCTGGACGGCGCTTCACCACCGGCTCACCCACCGCCGGCTCACCCGCCGCGGGCGAGCACGATCCGGAACGCAGAGGCGTACGCCGTCGGCAGCTGGGCGGGCACCTGGATGACGAGCGCGTCGCCCTGCTGCGTCCAGGCGAGCTTGGCCGAGCTTCCGAGCAGGCGCACGCTCGTCACGCGGGCCGTCGTCGCCGTCGCGTTCGTCCCGAGCGACCGGATGCGCACCTCGCGCGCCGGCACGCCGAGGGTGATCGCGTAGAGGGCGCCCCCCTTGGTCGTGAAGCGGATGTCCTGCGGGGTGTACCGGTCGCTCTCGTTGAACGCGCCGGCGCTCGCCTGGGTCGGGCCCTCGCCATAGACCGTCCATGGGCGCGTGCCGTAGATCGCCTCGCCGTTGACGGCCGTCCACGCGGCCATCTCGTCGAGGAAGCGGCGCGGCTCGGGGGGCAGGCTGCCGTCGGCGTAGAGCACGACGTTGAGCAGCAGGTTGCCGTTCTTGCTCACGATGTCGGCGAGCGTGTGGACGATCTCCGCCGTCGACTTGTACGGGAACCCGTCGCTGTAGAACCAGTCGCCGATCGAGGTGTCGGTCTGCCATGGGAACGGGTTGATCCCCTGCAGGACGCCGCGCTCGACGTCCTGCGCGCCGGCCTCGCGGATGAACTCGCCGGTGCCGAGGTCCTTGTGCGTGTAGACCGCCTCGAGCCGGCCGCCGTGCGCTCCCTCGCTCGTGTTGTAGAGGTGCGCGACGATGCTCCGCCCGATGCTGCCGAAGGGGATGCCACCGTCGGTGTAGAGCAGGTCGGGGTGGTACTGGTCGATGAGGTCCTTGATCCGGTTGAACCACTCCTGGTGCCACTGCGGGTCGTTGGCATACCAGGAGCGCCCCCAACGAAACGGCTCGTCGTTGGCGGGGTGGTAGAGCTCCGCGTACTTCGGGTCCTGGCCGTCGTACGGCACGCCTGCCTTGGGCCCCCACTGGTCCCACCCGTGGCTCGGTGAGAACCACCCGAAGCTCGGCCCGAGGTGTTCGGACACGCCGAACGGCAGGTGGTACCGCGCCGCGGCGCGCTTCCACTCGCCGACGACGTCGCGCTTGGGGCCCATCGCGACGGCGTTCCACGTGTGGTACTTCGAGTTCCAGAGGTCGAAGTTGTCGTGGTGCACGCCCATCGTGACGAAGTACCGCGCGCCGGCCTTGACGTAGAGGGCCATGAGCGAGTCGGGCTGCCACTTCTCCGCCTTCCAGAGCGGGATGATGTCCTTGTAGCCGGAGACCGACGGGTGGCCGTAGTGCGCGAGGTGGTGCTCGTACTGCGGGTGGCCCTGGAGGTACATGTCGCGGGCGTACCAGTCGCCCGCACGCGGCACGGCCTGCGGTCCCCAGTGCGCCCAGATCCCGAACTTCGCGTCGCGGAACCAGTCCGGCGCGCGCCACCGCCTGAGCGACTCGGCTGTTGGCGCGAAGGTGCCGGGCGCGATCGGCGGTAACGTGTCGATCGCCGCTCGTGCCTGAGCGGTCGCGCTCGGCGCAGAGGGTGCTGGCGCAGGGGGTGCTGGGGTCTGCGCGCGAGCGACGCGGGCTGGCGCTCCAGAGAACGCGCCACCGAGTGCCGCGACCGCGATGACCGCGGGCACGCGCGAACGGAATGAGGACATGGCTGGACCGAAAGGGGCGCTGTGACCGCCGGCCGGCCCACGGCCAGATCCGGCGCGCGAGCCGGACGGAATGTAGAACGGGCGCACGCTGACGGGCGCGCGCTGACGGGCGCGCGTGAGGCGCGCCCTCAACAACGCCTAACGCTGCCGACGCCGGCGCACCGTGGCCACCGTCCCGACGAGTCCGGCCCCGAGCAGCGCGAGCGTTCCCGGCTCCGGGACCGCCGCCAGCTGGGCCGTGTACGTCGCGCCGCCCGGCATCGCGTTGTCGTCGTAGCTGCCGAGCGAGAGCGCGAACGTCTGGCCGCCCCACGTCATCGGGATCGGCGTAGTCGCGTGGGCCATGCAGTTTCCACCGGTGCCCTTGGTGCACACGCCGCTCGAGACACCGACGCCGAAGTAGCCGGTGAACGTCACCGGCACGACGCCGGTGGCGCCGAGCGTGAATGCGGGCGTCGCCCCGACGTAGTCGGCGACGATACCGGCACCGTCCGCGAGCGGATTCTGGATCAGCCCCACCCCGAAGTGGCCGGGCGGTCCGAACGGCGTCGTGCCATCGAAGACCGCGACCGACACCCCCGTGGGGTGCAGCGCGTCGAACGCCTGCAGGGCGTAGGTGTGACCGTCGATCGTCAGGTCGACGGCCGTCGGCGTGTAGGCGACGAAGCCCGGCATGTGGACCGGTGCGACGAGGTTCGGGCCGGTGGTCGTGAAGAACGCCTCGAGCGTGAACGCCGACGGGCCCGCGAACGGTGTCGGCGTGCCGGCGGAAACGAGCGACGAGCGGCCGTCGAGCACGCCGTGCATCACCAGCTCGAACGACTGCGCGTGGGCCGGCGCGGTCGCCCCCGCGGCAAGGAGTAGCGCGACGACGGGCGAGACCACAACGTGTGCTGAACGCAGCATCGCAATCCTCTCGTGCGGACCTTCGTGAATGCGCCGTCACTCGGACGGCGCCGCGCGCGAATGTTCGTACCGAGCACGGGTGCGTCAAGCGGTGTCACGGCTGCGGCTGTCATTTCGTGACACCAGCGTGTCCGACGCAACGTTCTGGTACCATCCACCAGGTCCACACGTGATCGCGCCTTTCGGCCGTCGCGACGGCGCGTGGTGCCGCATATGCATCAAGTGTGTTGGTTCCAAGTAATCTTGGTTCGAGTTGCGGAGTGACGTCCCGATGGTGATGCGCATCCTGGCGCCCCAGCGCCCGATTCCCGTGCCGTATGCCGGCACGTTCTTCAGCCTCACGGCGCACGCCGCCCTGCTCGCGGTCGCGGTAGGCGGCAGTAGCGTCGGGCGCGACCACGTGCCGGGCGAGGCCGACGGCTCCGCCGGGGGCGAGCAGCTGCACTGGATCGGCGTCGGTGACGGGACGGGCACCGTGCGGCGGTCCTCGGGCCGCCCGAGCGCGCGGCCGCCGCTTGCCTATGTCATTCCAGGGCACGCCGGGCTGCGCGTGAGCGCTTCCGTCGCCTCGGGCGCCCCGGCCGGGGGCGCGCCGTCGCGTGGAACGCGCGGTCACGGGCAGGTGCCTAACGAGCGGCGCGACCCGACGCGGCTCGCCGCCGATCCGGCCGAGCCGCTGCTTGCGTCGTCGGTGCAGACGCACGGTGAACGGCGGCCGCCGCTCGCCCCCCGCATGCGGAACGCGGCGGTCCAGAGTGTCACGCTTCCGGACCCAGAGGCGACGCTGCTCGTCGCCGGCGTGCTGGCGGCCGGGCCCGATCTCGCGCGGCGGGTCGAGCGTCCCGAGGAGTTCGTGCCGCGGCCGACGGCGTTGCTCTCGGACCTGCTCACGAGCACCGCAGCCGCCGCGCTCGCGCTCGTCCGGCCCGACGTGCGGCTGCACGACCTGCCGATCCCGCTCGTCGACAACCCGACGCCGCACTATCCGTCCGCGCTCGCGAACGCGCACGTCGGTGGTCGCGTGGTCGTCGAGTTCCGCATCGACAGCACCGGGGTGGTCGACCTCGGCACCCTGCACGTCGTCGAGAGCACGAACCTGCTGTTCACCGATGCCGTGCGTGGCGTGCTGCCGCAGCTGCACTTCGTGCCCGCGCAGATCGGCGAGCACCCGGTCGGCGTCACGGTGCGGCAGCCGTTCCTGTTCACCTTCCGCGCCGGCATCTGACGGCCCCGAAGGCCTGGTGCAGCGCGCCGACCGGTCAGCGCGGGCCGGCGCGGGCGGTGTCGGACAGGCGGTAGGGGCGCAGGTACGCCCACGCGTCGGCGTTGACGCGTGTGGCGACCGGGGCATAGCCGTGGTCCTGGTCCGGGATCTCGACGTAGCGGACCGGGAACCCGTGCGCGGTGAGCAGGTCGCGCGTGCGGCGGACCTGGGCGACCGAGTAGAACGGATCGCGGTCGCCGATGTAGAGCGCGAACGGCCGCCGGCGTGCGGCGCTGTCGACGAGTGCCGTGTAGTCGTCCGCGATCGCCGCGGCGTAGACGGCGGTGCCCGCGAAGGTGTCGCTCGCGAGCAGCCCGCCGTCGAAGGCGAGGTACCCGCCCATCGAGTAGCCGAAGAGGTAGACCCGGCCGGCATCGACGGCGACGGCGCGCTCCGCGTCGTGCACGACGCACCGAAAGACCATCGGCGCGACCGCCTCGAACGCCGCGGTGCTCGGCAACTGCGGGGCGACGAGCGCGATGCGCTCGCGCGCGGCGAGCGGCCGCCAGGCGTCGAGCAGGTCGGCGGCGCGTCCGTGCGCTCCGTGGAGCAGGAGCACGGCGGGCAACGGCGTCCGCGCGTCGGGGGTGTAGACGGCGTAGTCGTACGATGCCTCGCCGCACCGAACGCGGCGGGCCACGACGAGCGAGTCGGCGGCGTGCACGGCCGTGTGCGCGGCGGCGTGCACGGCCGCGGGGTGGCCGGCGGTGATCACCGCCCCGCGGCCGTGGTCGGCGGCCGGTCGCCGAGGGGCACGACGGCGCCGCCCTTCATGACGAGGCGGACCTGACGGACGGCGTGGATGTCGCGCGTCGGATCGCCCGCGACGGCGACGAGGTCGGCGAGCAGCCCGGGCGCGATCACGCCGCGGTCGGGCAGGTGGAGCACGCGCGCGTCGACGACGGTGGCCGCCTGCAGCGCTTCGACCGGCGTCATCCCGTACTCGACGAGCAGCTCCAGCTCGCGCGCGTTGTCCCCGTGCGGGAACGGGCCGACGTCGCTGCCGTTGCAGATCGTCACGCCGGCCGCGCGCGCTGCCGCGAACGTGCGGTGCTTGAGGGCGACGGCGGCTGGCATCGAGTCGACCCCCTTGCGCCACCCACGCGTCAGGTAGCCCACCTCGCTCACTGAGAGCGTCGGGCAGAGCGCGACGCCGCGCGCGGCCATGAGGCGGAAGACCTCGGGCGTCACCGAATCGGCGTGCTCGATCGTCGTCACGCCGGCGAGTACCGCGCGCCGCACGCCCTCGGTGGTCGCGGCGTGCGCGGCGACGTCGCGCCCCGACGAGCGCGCGGCCGCGACCGCGGCGCGCAGCTCTTCCTCGGTGAACGTCGGCGCGGCCTCGCCGTGCGGGCCCCAGCGGTAGTCGGCGTACACCTTGATCCAGTCCGCGCCGTGCTTGATCTGCTCGCGCACGGCGAGCGTGATCCCCTCGACCCCGCTCGCTTCCTGCGCCCCCTGCGGCACATCCCAGCGCGGAGCGAAGCCGGTGGGCCCGTAGCTGCCGGTGGCGACGATGGCGCGGGTCGCCACGAACAGGCGCGGGCCGGCGATGATCCCCTCGTCGATGGCGCGCTTCAGCTGCACGTCGGCGT
>DASWUT010000061.1:0-2819 GCA_036401455.1 Gemmatirosa sp.
CCCCGCCCAACGCGCGAGCGCGACCGGCTCGGCCGGCGCCGCCGCGCCGTGCAACCGGGCGAGCGTGCGAAAGAGCACGAGCATCGTGCTCCGGCTCGCCTCGAGCAGCGTGACGAGTCGCTTCCCATCGTTGCCCGAGGCCAGGATCCCACCGCGCAGCTGCAGCAGCGCACCGAGCGTCTGGTGCTCCAACTGCCGCCGCAGATCAGCCGGGTCGACGACGATCCCGTCGAGCGGCAGCGCGCCCGCGAGCACGCGGTGCGCGTCCAGCACATCGGCATACTCCATCGGGAAGACGTCGGCCGACGCGCGCCACTCGAGCGTCGTGAGCGTGAGCGGCGCGGGGTTGCCTGCCTCCTTCCACGCGCGCGTCGTCGGCGCGACGCGGCGCAACTCCTCCATGCCGATCTCGTCGGCGAGAACGAGCAGGTCGTAGCCGCCGCGCGGCGCCGGCGCGCTCGTCGCCGCGCGCGCGGCCGATCCGTAGAGCACGACCGCGCGCAGCGCGCCGCCGTACGCCGCCTGCAGCTGCGTCGTGACCTGCTGCAGCGTCATCGTGGGCATGCGTGGGACTCCCGGTTCGTGAAGGTGTGCGCTGGCGCGTCGCCAGCCGCTACGTCAGACACTGCCGCGTCAGAAACTGCCGCTCGAGCCGCCGCCGCCGAATCCACCGCCGCCGCCGAACCCGCCCAAGCCACCGCCGTCACCACCGCCCCCACCCCAACTCCCACCGCCGCCCCAGCCACCGCCACCCCAGCCGCCACCGCCACCGCCGAACGGGATGAAGATCGGGATGCAGCCGCCACAGCCACCGCGGCGCCCGCCCCCGCCGAGCCGCGTGAGCAGGCTGACGACGACGAAGAAGACGATGAGCAGGACCACCGGATTGATGCCGCCACCGCCGCCGGCCTGCCGCGGCACGCGGGCGTAGCTCGGCGGCCCCGTCGCGGCCGGCAGCTCGACACCGAGCGAGTCGAGGCTGAACCCGAACTCGCGCGCGTAGTGCTCGGCCACGCGCTGCGTCATCAGCTCCAGGCCGCCGGCGTAATCCCCCTGCGCGAGCAGCGGTGTCGCCTCGCGGCGGATGTCACCGGCCTCCGCGTCAGTGATGAACGCCTCAGTCCCCTGCCCCGTCTCGATCGAGACGAGTCCGCGGCCAGTGCTGCTCGTCTGCTTCGGGACGAGCAGAATCACCGTGCCGGCGTTGCGCGTGCGGTCGCCGATCTGCGCGGCCTTGCCGACCTTCCACTGCCGCCCGATCTGCAGCGCGACGTCGCCCGGATCGCGATCGCCGATGTCGGGCAGGGTGACGACGGCGATCTCGCCGCCGGAGCGCTCGCGCACGGCCTGCGCGAGCGCTTCGATGCGCGCCGCGCGGTCCGGCGGGATCACGTTCGCGAAGTCGTTGACGAGCCCGCGCGGTTCCGGGATCGTCAGCGAACCCGTGGCTGGAACGCCGGATGCTGGAACACCGGATGCTGGAACGCCGGATGCTGGAGCGCCGGTCGCGGTCGCCTGCGCCCGAAGCGGCAGGGCGCCGATCTGGCCGACGAACGCGAGGAGCGCGAGGAGGAGCGTGGACGCGAATCGGGTCATCGGGCGTGTATCTTATACGGCCGGTGCGGGCCCGGGGTGTCACCGCGGGCGTGTCCACGGAGCTCACCGTGCACGTTCACGCGCCGGCCCGCATCGTCCACGTCTGCCCTACGCCCCGATGTTCACGCCCGCCGCGCCCTCGCGCGCCACGCGCCGCCGCGCCGTTCCCGCCCGCTTGGCCGTCGCGCTCGCCGCGACCATCGCCGGCGCCCTCGCGTGTCGCGGCGCGTCCGACGGCAAGGCCGTCGCGACCGCGAACGCCGCCACGGTCACCGACACGCGCGCGGCCGGCGCGAGCGACGGCCGCCCCGGCGCCGATTCCGTCGCCCTACGGGCCGCCGCCGACAGCGGCCGCATTCAGGGCTCGCCGGGCGCGAAGGTGTGGCTCATCGAGGTGAGCGACTTTCAGTGCCCGTACTGCAAGATGTGGCACGACGAGTCGTACGACGCGTTGCGCCGCGAGTACATCGCGGCCGGCAAGGCGCGCGCGGCCTACGTCAACTTTCCGCTCGACATGCACGTGCAGGCGATGCCCGCCGCCGAGGCGGCGATGTGCGCCTCCGCGCAGCACCGCTTTTGGGAATTCCACTCGGCGCTCTTTCGCACGCAGGACCGCTGGGGGCACCCGGGCGATCCGTCGGCCACGTTCGACTCGCTCGCCACGGCGACCGGCGTCGACGTGCTGAAGTTCCGCGCCTGCACGCGCTCGCACGTGATGCGCGCGCTCGTCGAGGCCGACCGCGACCGCATGGAGCGCGCGGGCGTGCGCAGCACGCCGACGTTCTACGTCGGCAACAAGCAGATCGCCGGCGCGCAGCCGACCGACGTGTTCCGCCAGGCGCTCGACGCGGCGGTCGCGAACCCGCCCGCGCTGCCGAGCGGCGGGCGCTGACGACCGCGGCCCCGCTTCGCGCCGCGTACGCCGCGTTAGGCGCGGCCGCACGCCTCGCCGCGGCGCTCGCCCCTGCGGGCGGCGGCAAGCTCCGCCAGAGTCTGCACGCGCGGCGCGGCGTTCGCGCCCGCTATCGCGCGTGGGGCGCCGCGCACCGCGACGCCACACGCGCGCTCCTCTGGCTTCACGCGCCGAGCGTCGGCGAGGGACTGCAGGCGCGCCCGGTGCTCGAGTGGGCGCGCCGCGACGCGCCCGACACGCAGCGCGCCTACACGTACTACTCGCCGAGCGCTCGCGCCTTCGCGCGCGGCCTCGTCACCGCAGGGCTCGC
>DASWUT010000062.1:0-2544 GCA_036401455.1 Gemmatirosa sp.
GTGCCCCGAGCACCGGTCGCCACGACTTCTGCCGACGTTCCCGCCATATGAGCACCGCTTCGCGATCCGTTCCCGCGACCGCTGAGGATCCCGCAATCCACGCCCCGGCGCGCCTGGCCGAACTCGCGCGTCTGCGCCTCGCCACCGCCGACGACGACGACGTGCTCCGCGCACTCGCCCGCACCGCCGCCGAACGGCTCGCGGCGCCCACCGCGCTGATCAACGTCGTGTACGACGACGCCGTCGGCGTCCTGAGTGCGCACGGGCTCGACGGCTGGATCCACGAAGCGGGAGGCGTTCCGATCGAGTGGAGCTTCTGCCGCTACCCGGTCGCGCAAGGGACCGTGTTCGCCGTCGGCGACCTCGCGCAGAATCCCACGACGCAGGACAATCCGCTCGTCACGATCGACGGCGTGCGCACGTATGCCGGCGCGCCGCTCGTCACCGCGCGTGGCGAACGCGTCGGGGCCCTCTGCGTCCTCGGGGGTGAGCCGCGCCGATTCTCCGATGCCGACCTCGTCGCGTTGCGCGCGCTCGCCGACGCCGTCGTGCGCTACCTGGAAGCCCGCGCTGCGACGGCGGACGCCGCACGCGGATCGGCTCCGCACCGGGTCGCGTGACGTCGTCCCCCGACGTCCGACTGCTCGCCCGATTCGCGCGGCTCGTCGCGTCGCTGCACGCGCCCGACGTGTCGGACGAGGAGCGGCGCGCCGCGTTGCGCGACGTCACGCGCGCAGCCCGCGCGACCGGCGTCGTCGCACACGTCCGCGCCGGCGCCCTCACGGTCGACGGCGAGCACGTCTCCGGCACGCCCGAGATCGACGCGCTCGGGCGGGTGCTTGCCGCGCATCGCGTGGTGCGTCTCGTCATCCGCCAGCACGCGCACGCGCGCGAGCTGGCGCACTGTGCGGGGCTGCTGACCGGCGACGCCGGCGCGCGCGACGTGCGGGCCGACGTCGAGGCGCTCCACCTGTGGCACGTCCAGCTGGATACGGCCGCGCTGGCCGCTGATTCGGTGCCGGCGACGGCAGACTCGGCGCTCGCGCAACTCGAGGCGGCGGGCGACACCGCGGCCGTGGATCGCGCGTACGCGGCGCTCAGCGCGTGGATCGACCAGGCGCGCGCTTCGGACGAGCCCGAGACCGGGCCGACCATCGCGCGCGTGCTGACGCGCGCGGTCGCGCTCGTGATGGCGGACGGCGCGGTCGATTCGGCCCGGCGCGTCGACGGGTTGAGTGCGCTGCTCGTCGCGACCGATCTGCGGCCGATCGTCGGTGCGGTGGTCGATGCGACCGCACCGGAGGCCGCACCGGTTCTGCAGTGCGTCGCATCGGCCGCGGTGCCGCTGCTCATCGAGCGGCTCGCCGCGGCCCAGTCGATCGGCGAGCGCCAGCGTTGTTGCGACGCGCTCGCCGACGTCGGCGGCGGCTTCGAGACGCTCGTGAAAGCGCTCGGTGATGCGCGCTGGTACGTCGTGCGGAACGTCGCGTTGGTGCTCGGCGAGTTACGCCTGGACGAGGCGGTGCGGCCACTCGCCCGCTGCCTCAGCGCGACCGAACCCCGCGTGCGCGACGCGGCGGCACAGGCGCTCGATCAGATCGACACGGCGTCCGCGGTCGGTGCGCTCGTCCCCGCGTTGCTCGACCGCTCGGTGGAGGTGCGGCGGATCGCGGCGCGCGCCGTTGCGCGCGCCGCGCGTCGCGACGTCGCGGTGCCGACGGCGACCTGTATCGCGCGGCTCGACGCCGAACCCGACGCGGAAGTCGCGCAGGACCTCGTCGCCGCGCTCGGCGCGATCGGCTCCCCGGACGCGCTACGGCACCTGCGCGCGGTGATCACGGGGCGGACGCGGCATGCGCACGACCACGAGCTGCGCGCGGCAGCGCTCCGCGCGCTCGCTGAAGGCGGCACTTCGGGCGGGCACGCGCTGGCGCGGTCCCTCCGCGACGACGGCGACCCACTGGTGCGGCGCCTCGTCGCGACGGCGCGGACGTAGCGCACCGCGAACCCGTCCGGTCGGCGCGCATTGCGCGTGCCCGTCAATCCGCCAGGCCGACGCGCTGCCTAACGAACCGCGCGGCACGCCACTCCTGCAGCAGGAAGTCGGCGAGGTTCTCGACGGCGATCCGCCGCCCGCCGTCGGGCATGACGTCGGCGGCGACGCGGTAGTCGCCCGTCCGAGTGCCGGGCACGATGTCGCCGGTGCACACGGCCGTCCAGGCGAGCGCGGTGTCGCGCACGGCTTCCCACGCGCGGCGGTGCTCCTCCGAGACGACGCGAAACACCGCCGGAAAGCCGGGCTGGTTCTGCCGCAGGCCGCCCCCGGGTGCGTCGAGGATGCCGCCGCCGGCGACGAGGAGCACGCGCGCTTCCGGCCGCCCCGCGGCCGCGAGCGCGCGTGCGACGTTCGCGACGCCGACCGAGCGCGTCGTGCCCGGCGCGGCGGTCGTACCACCGCCGAGGGCGGAGATCACCGCGTCCGCCGCGGCGACGGTGCGCGCGACGGCGTCGAGGTCCTCCGCGTCGCCGGCGACGACGGTGAGG
>DASWUT010000063.1:0-8301 GCA_036401455.1 Gemmatirosa sp.
TGAACCGCGCCGAGTTTACAGGAGGCTCGGTGGGTTGAGTGCGGCCAGCGCGGGTTGAGCCGCCTGGGCACGGTAGAACTGCTCCTCGAACTCGGCGGGCGGAACATATCCGAGGGGCTCCAGCAGGCGCTGCTGGTTGCACCAGGCGACCCATTCGAGCGTCGCGTACTCCACGTCGTCGAAGCCGCGCCATGGCCCGCGCCGGTGGATCACCTCCGCCTTGAACAGCCCGATGACGCTCTGCGCCAGAGCATTGTCGTAGGCATCGCCCACGCTGCCGACCGACGGCGCGACGCCCGCGACGGCGAGGCGCTCTGAGTAGCGCATCGATACATATTGCGACCCCCTGTCCGAGTGGTGCACGAGCTGCCTGTCGGTCTCGCGGTCGTGCAGTGCCTGCTCCAGCGCGTCGAGCACCAGATCGGTCCGCATCGAGGTGTGCGCGCGCCAGCCGACGATGCGCCGCGAGAACGCGTCGATCACGAACGCGTCGATCACGAACGCGACGTAGACGAAGCCGCGCCAGGTCGCCACGTACGTGAAATCGGCCAGCCAGAGCTGGTTCGGACGCGCCGCCGTGAACTGGCGCTGGACCAGGTCCTGCGGCACCGTCGCCGGATCCTCGGCCGGACGCGTGGTGCGGACGCGGCTCCCGCGCACGACGCCGCGCAGCCCGTCGGCGCGCATCAGCCGCGCGACCGTGCAGCGCGCGACCGTGCAGCGCGCGACCCGCTCGCCTTCGCGGCGGCGCTGCTGCCAGACCTTCCGCGCGCCGTAGACCTCGTGGTTGGCGCGCCACACCCGCCGGATGGCCGCGCGCAGTCGGTCATCGCGCTGCGCTCGGGCGCAGCGGCGTCCCGGGTCCGCTTGGCGGGTGTGGTGCGTGTAGTACCCCGACGGCGCGATCTGCAGCACGCGGCAAATCGGCTCGACGCCGTAGGTGGTCCGATGTGCGTCGATGACCGCGTACATCACGTCGTGCGCTACTTCGTGAGGCGGTCGAGCTCCGGGTCCGGAGCCTCCGCCGCGGCGAAAAACGCACTGGCCTTGCGGAGGATCTCATTGGTGCGGCGCAGCTCGCGCACCTCGCGCTCGAGTGCCGTGAGGCGCTCCCGCTCCTCGCTCGTCAGGCCGGTGCGCTGCCCGGCATTCCGCTCAGCCTGGCGCACCCAACCGCGCAGCGTCTCGGCCGAGCAGCCGATCTTGCTCGCGATCGACGTGATCGCGGCCCACTGCGTCGCGTACTCGCCCTGGTGCTCCCGGACTAACCGAACGGCCCGCTCCCGGACTTCTGGCGAGAACGGCTTGGACGTCTGCTTCCCTGTGCTCATGCTCCCAATCTCTCAAGGCTGGAAGCCTCCTCCAAACCCGGCGCGGTTCAGTGGCGCTCACCCCGCTCGCGGCGAAGTCCGCGACGTAGGCGGTCTGCTCGGCAAGAGTCCACGAGCGCCGCGGCCGCTTCGGCGCGTCCGGCGAGGTATCGTTAGGCGATGCGATGACGAGGGTCATGGGCGCGAACGTACGGCGCCCACCCCTCGCCGTCACCACGTCCAAGTCGAACGCTTACTGTCGGCCCACAAGGCGCCTGCGGTGCGGCGCCTCATCGAGCGCGCCGGCTGTACGCTGCTCTTCCTCCCTCCGTACTCGCCCGACCTCAATCCCATCGAGCTGGCGTGGAGCAAGCTCAAACAGCTCCTGCGCGGCGTGGGCGCCCGCTCGGTCGACGCCCTCAACGCCGCGCTGGCCACGCTCCTCGACGCGATCACGGCAGGCGACGCCGCGGGCTACTTTCGCCACTGCGGCTATGGCCGCTAGACCCGACCGTGATTTGCTCTAGGGCTGCGGGGTGACGTTCCCATTCCGCGCGGTGGCTTCACCGCTCGGGATCGGGTCACGCTGGTTCAGCGGGTCCTTGCCAGCACCGGGCGTCGGGATGCCTGGCTGTGAGATGTAGGCGTCGTTCAACAATCCGTACTCGCGAAGCGCAACCAGATGTTGAGGTCCCTGCAGCACGAACGAGTACCGGTACTCGTAGAGGAGCGCTTGGATCGCGCTCGTCGGCGCTGTGAACACGCCGTATGCGGGAACCCCGCCCTCGACGGTGTGCACGACGTTGACGTCGGCCGTCGCCGCCGCGAGGTCGCCGAGCGCGATCTCGGCCTGCGCGCGCAGCAGGTAGAGCTCCGCATTGCGGAGAATCGGAAGTGGCGTGGTGAGATTGGCCGTGTTGCTCGGATCCGTGATCGCGATCCGGGCCGGCGCCGAGGTGAACCCAGCGGCGGACTGCGACGGCGTGGGAACGATGTTCGCGCCCCGCGCGTCGGCCGGATCGATCGCACTCACGAAGTTGCTCGTGAGCAGCAGCTTGGCGTCGACGAGCGGGTTCGGCGCGAGGTCCGGTGCCGACGGCGTGAACTCGTAGTACGGACCCTGGCGCAGATACGCGGCCGACGCCGTGCCTCCGGCGAGCGCCGTGTTCAACGCCGTCAGCGCCACCTGCGCGTGCGTGAGGTCGGGAGCGTTGGCGTCGACGAGCGTGAGGTACACCTCCACCTTCCCCTTCAGCCCCCGGTTGTACAGCATGAGGTTCGACACCAGGGCATAGTCGCCATGGGTTTGATACCCGGCCGGCACGGTGAACGGGACGGCGATGTTGCCCGCGGCGGTGAAGTCGGCGTTCGCCGAATCGAGCAGGGCAGCGATGTAGGTGAGCACTGCCTGCTTGGTCCGGATCGGATAAAGCGTGCTCGGGTTGTCGCCCTGAATCACCGCGCCGTTCAGGTCGTGGTATTCGATGACATTCAGGTACTCGCGCGCTTCGAGGGTGCGGATGAAGCCGCGCGCCGCGGCCTGGCTCGCCGGCGCGAGCGACGTCAGCGACGGATTGGCGATCAGCGCGTGCGCGGCGCGGAGCGCGACGTAGTACGGGTCCCACACCGCACCACCGAACCCCGACGGATCCGGCGGCGTCTCGTAGAACTCGGTGAGCCAGCGCGGCTCGTTCGGGTCGGGGCGGATGACGTCACGCGCCCAGATGTCGGCGGTCGCGTAGTAGCCCTCGTTCCCGGCCGCGGCCCGGTCCGAGCCGACGAGGCCGACGAAGAGCGTCTGCAGCGACTGCTGCGACCCCGCGACGACGCGATCGGTACTGGGCGCGGACGGGCTGTCCTTGCAGGCGGCGCCCGCGAGCAGCGCGAATCCCCCCGCGAGCGCGATCCTGCGCGTGTGCATGCGTGTGGGCATGGCGCGACGAGTCTCCCGGGCGTTAGAACGTGGTGTTGACCGACACGAAGTACTGTCGCGACGGCGGGTACGGGGCCACGTCGATGAAGCGGCCGATCGCGGCGTTCCCGAAATTCGAGACCTCCGGGTCATATCCCGTGTAGTGGGTCCACGTCACCAGATTGCGCCCGCTCAGCTCGAGGCGCGCTTCGGATGCGCGGCCACGGAACAGTGAGCGCGCGAATGTCGCAGGGAGGCGATACGACAGCGTCACTTCCCGGAGCTTGGCGAAGCTCGCGTGCTCGAGGAACACCGGCTGGTAATTGCCGTAGGCCGCCACGCGAGCCGCCGAGGCCGCGGAGTCGGCGAAGTTGCCGCCGGGGAGCGAGCCATCGAAGTACAGGTTCGTCAGGTTCACCACATAGCCGCCCTTCCGCCAGTCGAGCAGCGACGAGAGCCGGAACGCGCCGACGTCGAAGGCGTTGGTGAAGCCCATGATGAAGTCCGGCTGTTGGTCGCCCGGGTGGATCTCGATCGGGGTGCCGTTCGCGTCCAATCCGCCGTACGTCACGACCTGCGTGGGCGAGTACCCGACCTCGATCTTCGAGCTGCCGAACCGTTCCCCGAACGCGCTTCCGGTCGCGAAGGCGGGCACGGGGAGGCTGGTGATTTCGCCGCGGTTCCGCGCGTACGTGACGTTGCTCGTCCACGTGAAGGCGCGGCCCTGGACCGGGATCAGGTTGAGCCCGAGTTCGGTGCCGACGTTTGTCAGGCTCCCCCCGTTGATCACCTGAGTCGCGAATCCGGTCGACGGTGCGAGCCCCGCGGTGAGCACCAGGTCGGTGGTCTTCTTCTGGTACCGCGTGACTTCCAGGCTCGCCCGTCCGTGCAGGAACGCTGCGTCGAGTCCGCCCTCCAGCTCCGACGTGTTCTCCGGGAACACCGTGGCCAGGCCGATGGTGTTGGACGCGCGCAGTCCGTTGCTCCCCTCGCCCACCTGGGTGAGGAACGTGTAGCCGAAGTTCGTCGGCACGCGGTTGCCCGCCTTCCCGTAGGCGAGGCGCAGCTTGAGGTCGTCGGTGAAGCGCGGCACGAACGGTAGCCGGTACGACGCCGAGAACTTCGGATACGCATAGAACTTACCCGGGTCGCCGTTCGTGCTCGATCGCTCGGCGTTCACCGCGGCCGTGAGGAGCAACCGTTCCGCGAGGGTGAGGACTTCCTCCTGCGCGTAGTACGAGAACGTCTTGAACAGGTACGTCGCCTCGCTGACCAGCACGTTCTGCGCGGCCGCGTAGTTCTTCACGCCGGGGAACAGCCCCTGGCCGAGCACCGTGCCGTAGTCGCTCTGCGCGCGCTCCTGGCGCAGCCCAGCAGAGGTGGTCGCAGTGAACGCCGACCGCGTGATCTTGTCGGCGGCGGAGAGGTTGAGGTTTGCGTTCGTGACGTTCGTGCTGCTGTTCACGACGCTTCCGGGGTACGGCGAGATCGCGTGGGACTGCTCGATGTAGGTGGTCGGCGGCGAGTAGACCAGCGCGCGGTCAGCGTATGAGTCCACACCGCCTAACAGCTGGACCGTGACCGTCTGCCGCGCGGTGCTAAGGGGCGTCCACGTCGCCTGGGCGTTGCCCAGCAGCCGGTACACGTTCTCGGGCGTCTGGATCTGCTCCGCGTCCTGCAGGGCGTTCGCCTGGTTCGAGAGCCACGGATTGGGAGCATACTGCCCGTTCGACAGCCGCCGGCTGAAGTCGAAGAACGTCGGTGTCGCGGAGAAGATGGCGCTCGGGGCGATCCCCGCGTTGTCGTTGCCGAAGACGCCGCGCTCGGTCAGCGTGTGAATGATCTCGGAATTGGCACTCAGCGACACTTTCGAGCCGAGTCCCTGGTTCAGATTGAGCCGCAGCGACTGCTTGTCATACCGGTCGGAGGGGCCGAGGGCGGCGTCGTGCTTCTCGGTGCCCGACGCGAAGTACGTGGTGCTCGCGAAGCCGCCGCGCAGCGACGCCGTCGTTTCGTAGTCGAGGCCGTGGTTCCCGTACAGTTGGCGTTGCGGATCGGTGCAGCCCGCGTACGGGTACTGCGCGAAGTAGTCTGCGGCGCCCTTGAACCCACCCGGTGGGTTGGCGTTCACGAACGCGGTCGCCTGTTCCTGAGTGAAGCAGCGCATGTCCAGCTCGTTCGACAGCGCCTGGCTGCCGAGGCGTTGGATGACGCTCAGCGCCGGCGTGCCGGCGGTGCCGCGCTTCGTCGTGATGATCACGACGCCGTTCGCGCCGCGTGACCCGTAGATCGCGCCCGCCGACGGGCCCTTGAGGACCTCGATGCTCTCGATGTCCTGCGGATTCAGGTCGGCGATGCGGTTGACCTGCTGGTCCTGATTCGAGCTCAGGGTGGATCCGACCGGGGTGGCGCCGGCCGCCGCGCCGCTCCCCCCCGAGGTGGCGCGCGTGATCGAGTTCAGGCCGATCGCGTACGCGTCGTTGCTCACGATCACGCCGTCGACGACGTACAGCGGCTGGTACGAGCCGTTGATCGTGTTCGTCCCGCGGATCTGCACCTGGATGCCCCCGCCCGGCGCGCCCGAGTTCTGCGTGATCACCGCGCCCGGAACCTTGCCCTGCAGCGCGTTCTCGACCGTCTGCTGTGGGACACGGTTGACCTGCTCGGTGGTGACGACCGTGACGGCGTTCGCGACGTTCGCGCGGGCGACCGTCGTCGCCTGGCCGGTGACCACCTGCGTCTCGAGTTGGAGCACGTCGCGCGTCAGCGGCACCGTGACGGCCGTCGCGTTCGTCGCGACCGGCACGAGCTTCGCCTGGAATCCGATGCGGCGCACCCGGAGCTGTTGCGGGCCGGCAGGCACGCTGACAGCGAACCGGCCGGACTCGTCGGCCGTCGTGCCGAGCGTCGTCCCGAGCACCTGGATCGTCGCGCCGGACACGGGCTCGTTGCTCCCTTCGATGCTGACCACACCGGTGACCCGTCGCGTCTGGGCATGTCCCGGCGCCGCCATCCACACCAGCAGTGCCACGAGGAGCCAGCAACGAGAAACCATCCCCATCGGGAATTCCTCCGTGCGAACGAGTGTGGAACGCCGGTCAGTGCTTCACGACCGTGACGGTGAGTGTCGATGGGTACTGCCGCGAGTGGTGGATGCTGTTGTGCGCGACCACGCCTTGCGTCTCGTCGTAGTTGTTGCCGCCGGTGTTCAGATTCCGGTCGAACCGCGGAAAGTTGCTGCTTGAGACTTCGATGCGGAGGCGATGACCGGCCTCGAAATAGTTGCTCGTCGTCATCGGTTGGAAGACGACCTTGTACACGGTGCCCGGTTCCATCCACGCGATCGGCGCGTCGTAGCCGTTGCGGTACCGCAGGCGCTGGATCGCCTCGTCCAGGTTGTAGGCGCGGCCGTCGGGATACACGTCGATCAGCTTCACGGTGATGTCGGTGTCCTTGCGGTCCGACGAGACGTAGGTCGTGAACTGGATTGGACCGCTCACCTCCATGCCGGTCGTGAGCGGTTCGGTGGAGTAGACGAGGATCCCGTCGTCCTCTTCTGCCTTCTGCTGGTCGAGCGCGCCGCCGGTCAGAGCATTCGCCTGACAGCAGACGTTCCCGCCATGCGACATCACCGGATGCATGGGGTCGTACGTGAAGCGGTCCGGCATGTCGGTTCCCGGCGCACTCGTCGCGAGCACGCCGTCGCCGCGCAGGGTGTTCGCCCTGCCACGACTCGCGAGGTAGAACGTCATCGCTTGCGCGCCCCGGGGCGGCCACGTGTCCGATGTCTGCCACTTGTTGAGGCCCATCGTGTAGTAGCGAACCTTCGGCAGCGTGTCGAGCAATCCGGTGTGCTCACCCTTCAGGAAGGTGTCGAACCAGCCGTACGTGAGCGCGGTGTAGTCGAGCCGCGCGTCGCCGACACTGCGCTCGCCGACGATCGTGTTTTCCGTCGCGCGTGTGTACGAGCAGTGCAGCGTCGGCGCGATCACCGCATACTGCTGGTTGCCGATCGTGGGTCCGGCCGTGCTCCGGACGTAGTTGTAGGTCGCGAGGTTGGGGCCGACCGACACGTCGTACCACGACATGAACCACAGCCCCGGGACGTGGATCGTCATGCTGTCGGTAAAGAGACCGCCGCGATACCACGCTGGGTCGTTCGGCGTCCGTTTGATCATCGCGCCGCCGGTGGCGATCCCGGGCATCGAGTCCGCGAAGATGCCGTGGGGTCCTCCGTGCGCCTGGATCAGGTCCTGCTCCGGGAGGTGCCAGAACGCCGATTTCCAGTCGACCGGCGGCAGGTGCTCCGCGAGGTCGTACGCGCGCGCCGCCCGCACGAGATCCGCCTGCGACGTGTTCGCCGGGAACATCGGCCGGACCTGATTCTGCTCTCCCTCGAGCCAGTCGATGAAGAGCATCTGCACCGCGCCGCCGCGATACCAGTTGCCCTGCTCGTAGTACGGCTTCACGCGTCCGACGCCGGCGCCGAAGCCTTGCGGGTTGATCGCGGCGAGTCCCGGAGGCGCCTGGGCCGCCACCGCCATCTGCCACTCGGCCGTCGACGAGCAGCCGACGAAGCCGACCTTGCCGTTCGACCACGGCTGCGACGAGATCCAGCGGACTTCGTCGACGCCGTCGGACACCGGCGCGCCGAGGATGTCATAGTTGCCCTCGGAGAAGAAGTGGCCGCGTTCGTTCGCCATGACGTATGCGTACCCGCGCTCAACGGCGGTGAGCGGCGCCGTCATGTCGGCCGGCGCACCGAGCCGCACGTCCCAGAAGTTCATGTTGTACGGCGTGCGCACGAAGATCGCGGGCACCCGTTCCGTGCTCTTGGGCCGGTACACGTCGAACTGCATGCGCGTGCCGTCGCGCATGGGCAACATCAGCTTGCGGTCGATGATCGCGATCCGCTCGAGTGCCTGCTCGAGCGAGTCGCGGCGCGCGATCAGAGTCGAGTCACCGGACGCGGCGGCGCGTTGCGCGGCGAGGGGCTGGACGGTGACAGGCTGAACGACGAGCGCGGCGGCGATAGCGGCGATCAGGTGGTCAGTGGCCAAGTGCATCCGGGTGCTCCAG
>DASWUT010000064.1:0-2253 GCA_036401455.1 Gemmatirosa sp.
GATCCGCGAGGAACTGGCCGAGCGTCTCACGGTGCTCCGCGCGGAGAACAAGCTGCTCGAGGCGCAGCGGCTCGAGAGCCGGACCAACTTCGACATCGAGATGATGCTCGAAATCGGGACGTGCGCCGGTATCGAGAACTACTCGCGCCACCTCGCCGGCCGCACGGTCGGCGAGCGCCCCGCGTGCCTCTTCGACTACTTCCCCGACGACTTCCTCGTCGTCGTCGACGAGAGCCACGTCACGCTGCCGCAGATCCGCGGCATGTACAACGGCGACCGTGCGCGCAAGCTCACCCTCGTCGACTACGGCTTCCGCCTGCCGAGCGCGCTCGACAATCGGCCGCTCGTATTCGACGAGTTTCTCGCCCTGACGCCCGAGATGGTCGCCGTGAGTGCGACGCCGGGCGAGCTCGAACTGCAGCTGTCGGAGGGTGCGGTCGTCGAGCAGGTGATCCGCCCGACGGGCCTCGTCGATCCGGAGATCGAGGTACGCTCGGTGCGTGGGCAGGTCGACGATCTGCTGCAGGAGATCCGCATCCGCGAGCGCAAGGGCGAGCGGGTGCTCGTCACGACGCTCACGAAGCGGATGTCCGAGGACCTCACCGACTACCTGCAGCAGGTCGGCGTGCGGGTGAAGTACATGCACTCCGACATCGAAGCGATCGAGCGTGTCGAGATCGTGCGCGGGCTGCGGCTCGGCGAGTTCGACGTGCTCGTCGGCATCAATCTGCTGCGCGAGGGACTCGACATGCCCGAGGTCTCGCTCGTCGCGATCCTCGACGCCGACCAGGAAGGATTCCTTCGCTCGGATCGGTCGCTGATCCAGACCGTCGGGCGCGCCGCGCGAAACGTGAACGGCCGAGCGATCTTCTACGCCGACCGGATCACGGGCTCGATGCAGCGGTGCATGGAGGAGACGGCTCGCCGGCGTGAGATCCAGACGCAGTACAACGTCGATCACGGCGTGACGCCGCGCGGCGTCGAGAAGAGCGTCGAGCACGTCCGCTTCGTCACGCGTGTGGCCGACGCGCGCGACGAGCGCGAGGACACGGCCGCCGACTCGGGGAAGCGTGGGCGCGGCCGCGATCGCAAGCCGGCGAAGGTGGCCGAGTCGCGCGCGCCGGCGTACGGCGTCGCGGGGCCGTACGATACGTCGGATCCCTTCGCGCTCGTTGCGCGGCTCGAGGGGGAGATGCGCGAGGCGGCCAAGGCGCTCGACTTCGAGCAGGCGGCGCGCGTGCGCGACCAGCTGTTCGAGGTCCGTACGCGGTTCGGCGCACACCTCGCGGCGGCCGGCACGCCGACGCCGGCAGGCACGACGCCCGCCGCGCCGGTCACCGCCGACAAGGGCGCGGCGCGCCGCGGCGGGAAGACGGCCGCTGCGAGCGGGCTCGCCAAGCTGCGCGCGGAGCGCTGAGGCGGGCCGCCCGTGCACGTCCCGCCGGCCGCCGCGCGCTCGCGGATCGCCCTCACGCGAGATGAACTCGTCGCGTGGGGCGAGGCGTTCGGTCGCGTCGCCGTGGCTCCGCTCCTGGTCGCGTTGGGCGGTGAGCTCGGGGCGGGGAAGACGACGCTCGTGCAGGCGATCTGCCGCGGCTACGGCGTGACCGAGCCGGTGACGAGTCCGACGTACGCCCTCGTCCACGAGTACGACGCCCCGCGTGGTCGCGTGTGGCACGCGGACCTGTACCGGCTCCGCGGCCCCGACGAACTCGACGCGCTCGGGTGGGACGAACTCGTCGCCTCCGACGCGCTCGGTCTCATCGAGTGGCCGGGCCGCGCGGGTGCGCGCCTGCCATCCGGGACCGTTCCGATCGATCTCGAGCACGTGCCCGGCGACCCCGATCGGCGCGTCCTGCTCGCCGGATGACCGTGGTCGGGGCCGGCGATCAGGCCGGGATACCCGTCGGCCTGCTGCTCGCGCTCGACGCGTCGCCCGGCGTGGGCTCGGTCGCGCTGGTGAACCTGTCCGGGGTGAACGCCGGCCGCGGCGGAACGGTCGTCGCCGCGCGCGCCATCCCGATGCGCGCGCCGCCGGCGGCGCCGCACGCGGAGCTGGCACGGAACGAGGATCCGCTCATGCGCGCGGTCGCGGAGCTGCTCGACGATGCCGGCGTCCGCGTCGACGCGCTCGCCGGCGTCGCGTGCGGCGCTGGCCCGGGCGGGTTCACGAGTTTGCGCATCACCGCCGCGATCGCCAAGGGGCTCGCCCACGCGACGGGACGCCCACTGCTCGCCGCGCCATCGCTCGCC
>DASWUT010000065.1:0-1606 GCA_036401455.1 Gemmatirosa sp.
CGCGGCCGCGCTGGACATTCGCGCGCGGCCAGGGACAGCCGCCGCGCGCGCGCCGCGGAGATCAGCATGGACGGCCAGCGGCGGTGAGACGCGATCGACGCCGTCGCGGACCTCCCCGCCCCGGCGCGCTCGGGCAGGCCGTGGGCTCCCTGCTCGCGTAGCGCGCCCCGCTCACGCGGTACATCACCAGCCCCGGGGCGCGGCTCGACCACAACACGGTCGAGCACGCGATCCGGCCGGTAACGTTGGGGGCGAAGTCACGGGCGCTTGGTCGGGCACCCCGACGCGGGGCCGCGCCTGGCGCACCTGTTCACGCTCGTGGCGAACGCGCCGCAGGCCGGCGTCGACGTCGCGGCGTATCGCACCGCACCGCACTCCTTACACACCTGCCCGACTACTCGGTATGCCGTGTGGGCGCGTGGCTTCCGCGCGCCTGGCGGCAACGCGACCGCGCCGCCCAGCAGGCGGCCGGCGCCCTCAGCCTCACGGCCTAACTCGTCGCCCAACGGAGCATCGCCGATGACGCAACGGCGCTGACCACGTCAACCCGTCCAAGTCGAACACTTACGAGGAGAATGGGGCGACAGAAGGCGGTGGCGCTCCGCCCACTCGCGACGAAATCCGCAACGTAGGCCGTTTGCTCAACGATGGTTCACGAGCGCCGCCGCTTCGACGCGTCCGGGGAGTGTCGTTAGGCGATGAAAGCGAGAGAGTCATGGCCGCGCACGTACGGCCTCCAGCCCCCGCCGTCACCACGTCCAAATCGAACGCTTACGTTCACTCGACATGCTGGGCGTGTTTGCCGGGTTCGAGACCATCCGGCGCCGCGAGCGGCAGCGCGACGGGATCACCGCGGCCGAGGCGCGCCGTACACCGGCGCTTACGAAGGCTCCCGCGACGCGAAACGGATCGGTCCCGCCGCCCTCGCGCTCTGGCTCCGCATCGGGCAGCCCAGCGTCTCCCGCGTGCTCGGCGCACGCCCGCGGTCGGCCGAACGGTCCGGCGTCGCTGCTACTTTGCGGCGCGTCCCAGCGATGTTGCGCCGTCCCCCCACCTGCCCTGCGTTCGGTGTCTCCAGCTACGACCGCCGTGCCTCGTGGCGTGCCCGAGCGCTACGGTCCCGGCAGCCGCGCGGCGATCGTCGCGAGAAACTCCTTGTAGGCGATCGGCTTGGCGACGTACCCGTCGCACCCGGCGGCGCGGATGCGCTCCTCGTCGCCCTTCATCGCCAGGGCGGTGAGGGCAATCACGGGGATGTCCCGTGTGACCGCATCCTGTTTGAGCAGTGCGGTCGCCTGGAGGCCGTCCATTCCCGGCAGCTGGATGTCCATCAGGATCAGCGCGGGGCGCTCGTCGCGCGCGAGCGTGAGCCCGGCCTCCGCGTCGGAGGCCGCGAGCACGGTGTGTCCCGCCGACTCGAGCAGGAACCTCGTCAGCTTCATGTTGGCCGCGTTGTCTTCGACCACGAGAACGGAGGCCATCTCAGGGCACCGCCGAACGGCCAGCCAGCGCGCGCCTCACGGCCGCCGTGAACCGCTCGCCGTCGAAGCCGGCCTTGCCGACGATGCCCGTGACGTAGCCGTTGAGCTTCCCGCGGTCCTCCTCC
>DASWUT010000066.1:0-2016 GCA_036401455.1 Gemmatirosa sp.
CCGATCGACGTCGCCGATAGCGAAGCGGCCGCGACCACCGCGGCCAGCGGTGGCAAACCGAGCGCCGTCACGGCCGCGTAGCCCATCGCGCACGGCAGCGCCACCCCGACCAGCGCGACCGTCACCGCCGCTCCCCCCACCCGCACGAGCGCGCGCAGGTCCGTCTCCAGCCCGATCTCGAACAACAGCACGAGCACCCCGATCTCCGACAGCGCGTGGATCACCGGGTCGGCCGGATCGAGGATGCCTAACAGCGAGCCGCCGAGCAGGACCCCCGCGACGAGCTCGCCCAGCACCGCGGGCTGGCCGAAGCGCTGGGCGAGGGCCCCGAGCAGTTTGGTCGCGACGAGCAGCGCGACGAGAACTCCGAGGAGGTGGTGCATGCGCGGAAGCCTAACCCCTGCCGGCGTCGCAACCCACCACGGCCAGACTACCCCGCCCACTCTCGCCCGTCACGCGCCATACACGCCCGTCACCCCCGCGAAAGCGGCGGTCCAGCCGTCCCCCGCGGCGTCGCTACCGCGAGCGCGGCGTCCCGATCCGCGACGGCGCGATCGGGACGTCGAGCGGTCCGCGCCCGAGCGCACCACCGAGCACGTTGCCGCCATTCGACACCGCGACCGGAGCGGGGCTCGTGGCCGCAGCGGGCGCACTCGTGACGTCGCGCCCGCCGTCGCCGTTTCCGTTCCCCGCGTCACCATTCCCATTATCCCCGAGCACGTTCGCCCGCGTCACGAGCTGCGCGGCGAGCACCGTCTGGATCACGCCGGTGATGTTCTGCGTCGCCGAATCCGGCGCCCCGCGCCCATCGCTCGAGATCGTCACCAGCTTGGCTGCGGCCAGCGCCCGCGCGATCGCCGGAGCCACCTGCGGCACGAGCTCGATCTGCCGGTAGCGGAAGTACGCCTCGCCCCCCGCCTCGATCGCCTCGTTCACCTTCTTGATGCTTTCGGCCTGCGCCGTCGCGACGGTCGTGATCCGGATCGCCTCGGCCTGTGCCGCCGCCTGCGCCTCGATGCGCACGCGCTCCGCGTCGGCCCGCGCCTGCGCGATCTGCGTCGCGTCCAGCTCCGCCGTGCGCTGCACCGCGAGCGCGTCCTGCTTCTTCGCCTCGGCCTGCGCGATCAGCGCCGCGTTGGCCGCCCGCGTCTGCTCCAGCTCGCGCTGCTTGTCGGAGATCGCGCGGTCCGCGTCGAGCTGCGCCTCGCGCGCGCGCCGCGTCTGATTCGCCGCGACGATCTCGGCGTTCGCCTGCGCCTCGGCCGCGCTCTGCCGGCGTCGCGCGTCGGCGACCTCGCTCTGCACCACCTTGATGTTGAGCGAGTTGAAGATGAGACCGAGGTCCGTCAGCTCGCGTGAGCACGCCTTGCGGATGATCACCGCGAGCGGGTCGTCGTCGTCCTCGACCGCCGCGACCGCGCCCGCCGCCGACGGAACGACCTCGACGCCGCCTAACGAAACGAGCGCGCCGCCCGCCCCGGCCGTCAGCACCTGCGGCGCGTTGCTGACCGGCAGCGTGCGCACCGGCGCCGTCTTGGCCGAGAAGAGCTGATCGTGCGTGAGAAGGTTGATCGCACGCCGCCCCGAGCTCGAGAGCAGGTCGGTGAGCGTGCTCACCTGGTCCTGCTCGCCCTTCGAGAAGAAGCGGTTCGCCGCAGTCTTGATGAGCGCGTCCGTGTCGCCCACCGAAACGATCGCGCTCGCCAGCACGCGCACCTTGATCGGCCGCGGCGTGCCCGTTTCGTCGACGTCCGCGGTCTGATCGGTGATGTCGAGGTCGACGTTGATGACCTTCGACGAGATGGTCGTCCCGGTCGTGAGCAGCGGGATCTCTTTGCTCTTGCCCGGGCCGCGATAGATGACCGTACCGCCATGCAGCCAGCTCACGAGGCGGATCTCGCCCGCCTCCACGTTGCGCAGGAACGACGCGACGACGAGCGGCACGAGCAGGAACACGGCCGCGATGACGATCACGATGACGAGCGCCGAAGACAGCATACGAGGGATGAAAGGGAA
>DASWUT010000067.1:0-3671 GCA_036401455.1 Gemmatirosa sp.
GGGACCCTGCGCATCTTGCCGCCATGCGCCGGCCGCGGTACGTGCCCCCGGCGCCCTGCAACTTGCGGTCGCCCGCCGAGTTACGCCAGCGGTCGGGCCCGCCGGCGCGCGGCCAAGCACGGCGCGTGCAGACCGCGCGAAAACGCCGGGTTGCGACCGCGCGTCGTCGCGTGGGCAGACAGGCTTTGGACGCGTTCCGAGACGATTACTCCCTGCTTGGTCGCCACCACGCTCGCGGTAGATTTGAGAGGCTCGGGCACGATCCGCCGTGCGGACTCGGCGGTCGTTAGACGTGACCCGGACCACCGAACGAACGGTCTGTTCACGCCGCCGTCTCGCGTACGGATCACCCGCCCGATTATCAGCCGTATGCCCGCGCAGGTCTAGTATTTACCGGGTAAATGGAGGGATCGAAACGCGGCTGCGGTCCCCAACCCTCCCGCCCGGCGTTGGACGCCCCGCCCCTGTTCCGCAATCGCGGGCACGTCCCGACGTCGCCGCGCACATGCCGTGCGCCGCACACACGGCATAATTGAGGCTCTGGCGGGAAGTTGGTGATCGGTGGTCGTGCGGTGCTGCAAGCAGCGTCGGCCCCGCTCACGCGGCGTGGAGCATCCGCGCTCGAAGGAGGTCGAGGCGGGCGCGCCCGTACATCGCGCGCTTCACCAACTTGAGGCGGTGGACCTGTCCTTCGACTTGCCCGCTGCTCCACGGCGACGTGAGGGCCGCGAGCACGGCGTCGAAGTCGCGCGTCAGACCGGCCGCGAACGGCGCGAGTGCACTCGTGCGGGCGGCGGCGAGCCACGGGCGCAGCGCGTCCGGATCGCGGGTGCGGAACATCGCCCGGAACGCGACCGCGTGCTCGTGCACGCCCGCCAGCGGCGGGCAGTGCGCGACAAGCGCGGCGAGGAAGCGCCGCTGGTCGGGCGTGGCGTCCGCGTCGGCCCGTTGCAGGACCCAGATCGCCTCGCGCGCCGTGAACGCCGGCGGACGCGGCGACGCGACCGGCGGTGGGACGACATTGCGGGGGCGGGTCCGGCGCAGATGCCGCAGGTACCGGCCCACCGCCTGATAGCTCCCGCGACAGCCTAACGGTCGGAGCTCCTGCTCCAGCACGCGTGCGCTGTCGAGGCCCGCGTCGTAGCGCTGCCGCACGTAGTCCGCGAAGCGGTCGAGGACGCGCGGTTGCGGAACGGCGCGCACGCGCCGTTCAGGGAACGCGCCCGCGTGCACCCAGGCGTGCGCGGTCTTCACGGCGCACCCGAGTTGCCGGGCGATGCCGAGCAGGGACGTCCCCGCCGCATGTAGGGCGACGACCTGCTCGTAGAGCGCCAGCCGGCGCGCCCGGCGCTCCGCACTGAGCCGTTCGGGCGCCGTCGGGCCGGCGTGGTGTGCTGCGGGGCCGGTTGCCGTGCGGCGACGCCCGGCGGCCTGCGACCGCGGCGTCGACGCGCCACACGCGGTCGCGGCGGCGCGTACGGCCGTATGGTGGCGCAGCACGAGGCGGTCGATGGCCTGCGTGAGATTGCGGACGAGGTGGAAGCGGTCGGCGACTTGGAGCGCGTCGGGCGCGCCGCGCCGGGCGCCCTCGGCGTACGCACCCCCGCGGTCGCGCGCGACAATCTCCACACCGGGGTGGGCGCGGAGCCACGTCGCGAACGTGCCCGCGTCCCGGTCGGGCAGGAGATCGACCACGGCGTGCCGCTCGAGATCGACGAGCACCGTGCCGTAGGTGCGGTCCCGACGCCCGGCCCAGTCATCCACGCCGAGGACTCGCGGCGTCGGGGACGTGACGGGAACCGCGGCGCGGAGGCGGGCGAGGATCGCCGCGCGTCCGGCGTCGAGCCCGAGCGAGGCCGCGAGATCGGCGCCCGCGCGGCCGCCGAGCGCGAAGCCGATCACCTCGAGCGCGGTCGCGGCGCGACAGGTCCGGTGCGCATACAGGGCCGCCGTGCACGGCAGGCGCTCGACGAAGATGCGGCGCGGGCAGTCCGGGGTGTCGCAGCACCACTTGCGCACGTGGGCGACGAGGCGAACGCGGTGCCCTTCCCAGGGCAGGTCGGCCAGGGTGCGGACGTACCAGCCGTGGACGCGGCGGGCGACCTCGCCGCACGCAGGACAGGGCGCGGCCGGGCGGCAGGCCCGCGCCACGACCGTGATCACCGCGTCGCCGACGGCGACATGCTCGACGTGCAACTCGGCGGGCGCCGGACAGAGTAGCGCAGGACCCATTCGTCACCTCGGACGGGAGACCCCGAACCGTACCGTCGCTGGCAGCCGATCACCAACTTCCCGCCAGAGCCGAAGATGGGTGATCGTCCACAGAAGCCGAGCGCGCTGCGGATCTGCGCGCGATGATCCTCAGGTCGCGCGGCCGCGCCAGTCGTAGTCGCGCCAGGCGGCCGCGGGCACGCCGAGTTGGGCGGCCACGGCGTCGACGGCGATCACGGGCACGTCCTCGCGGCGGCGCGGGAAGCGGCCGTCGGCTTGGAAGACTTTGAGCAGTACGGCGAAGCCCAGCCGCGTCGCGCCGCTCTTGTTGCCGAGCAGCGCGCGGTCGCCGGGCCGCAACGCCCAGCGGTCGTCGCCGTCGCGGGCGGCGTCGCGGCCGACGTCACCGCCGGAGCCGGTCATCACCGTCGGCTGCATGGGTCCGCGGAGCGTAGCGCGTGCCACACCGTCCCGCTGGGGTGAACCCGAGTGGGACAGCCCGGCGAGACGCCCGCCGCCGTCTCATACGGGCGGTGCCGGGCCTTCCGAGACGTGCGTCCGCGTAGGCGTAGAGCCTAACGCGACGGATTCCCCCTCCGCACGTCCGCTCCACGCCGGCTCCATGCCGCTCTCCGGCTACGCGCGCGTCAGCACGCTCGATCAGGACCTCGGCCTGCAACGCGCCGCGCTGCGGGCGGCCGGCTGTCAGGTGATCCGCGCCGAGACGGCCAGTGGGAGCCGACGCGACGGCCGGACCGAACCACAGCTCCTGCTCGACTTCGTGCAGCCGGGTGACATGCTGGTCGTCACCCGGAACGACCGGCTCGCGCGCTCGCGGAAGGACCTGCAGGACATCGTGCACGAGCTCAAACAGAAGGGCGCGGCCCTGCGCGCCACCGAGCAGCCCGTCGATACCGGGACGGCCGCTAGGAAGGCGTTCCTCGACATGCTCGGCGTCTTCGCCGAGTTCGAGACCAACCTGCGCCGCGAGCGGCAGCGCGAAGGGATCACCGCGGCAACAGCACGCGGCGTCTACACGGGACGCCGGCCCTCGATTGACCCGGCCGCGGTCCGCCGGCTGCGCGATGAGGAGCAGCTCGGCCCCGCGGCCATCGCGCGCCGGCTCGGCATCGGGCGGGCCAGCGTCTACCGCGTGCTCGGCGCGCCCCCGCGTCCGGCCTGACCGTCCGACGCCGCGGCCGCTCTACTTTGCGGCTGGCAATAGGGATGTTGGGTCGTCCCCGTGTCCGAACGCGCGCGAGCCGACCGTCCTCCAGCTCGACTTCGGCATCGGCGGGGGCGATCCGACGACGCTCGAGGTGGTCGGCGAGCTACTCGGCGTGACCGTCGAACGCGCGCGGCAAATCAAGGTCGGCGCCCTCCAGCGCCCGCGCGAGCGGCAGACGGCGCCGCGGCTCGCGGCGCACCGCGCGCAGCCCACCGAGCGGCCGTGGAGCGCC
>DASWUT010000068.1:0-9000 GCA_036401455.1 Gemmatirosa sp.
GTCTTCACGTTGCCGACCGAATCGAGCGGATAGCTGCTCGGGACGCTATCGCCGCGAAATGCGGTCGCGCTCCGTAGGTCGGCGTTGGACTTGATGAGCATCGCCACGATACCGAACTCGAGTCCGACGAACACGGCACCGGCCGTCGGGCGTTGCAGGCGCGACTGACCGAGGCCGGGCACGAGGAGCGACGAGAAGAACGCGTTGCCCGGCGTCACGGGCGGGAGCAGTCCGGACCGGGCGGCGATCGGTCGACGGCGCGGCCCGCGCGTGGCGCGCGGCGCCGTATCTGCGCGGGCGCGCGCGACCGTATCGCGACGCACGCTGTCGCCGCGCGCGGTATCACGTGCCGCCGGAACGGCGGGGACCACGCTCGCCGGTGTCTGCGCGCGGGCGCCGCGTGCGGCGAACGGTGCGAGCGCGAGTGCGAGTGCCGACGCGACACGCCGACAGCGCGACGACGTCAGGTCAGCCACCGACGGTGGCGACGACGTCGATCTCGACCCGCGCGCCCCGGGGGAGGCCGGCGACGGCGACGGTGGACCGGGCGGGGCGTGCATCGCCGAGGTGGCGAGCGTAGACCTCGTTCACGCGGGCGAAGTCGCTCATGTCGGCGAGGAAGATCGTCGTCTTGAGCACGCTCGCCCACGACGCTCCCGCGGCGTGCAATACCGCGTCGAGGTTGCGGAGCACCTGCGTGGTCTGAACGGCGACGTCGCCCGCCACGAGTTCCATCGTCGCCGGGTCGAGCGGGATCTGACCGGCCGTGTAAACGAGTCCGTTGGACACGACGGCCTGCGCGTACGGGCCGATCGCGGCGGGGGCGCGGTCCGTGTGGATCGTGGTTGGCATCGAGATCGGCGAGCGCGTTAGGCTGTGGGGGCCGCGGCCGCGGACGCGAGTGCGAAGCACCGTCGCGCGTTCTCGGCGGTTTGCGAGCCGAGTTCGGCCGGGTCGACGCCGCGGATCTCGGCGAGGCGTTGCAACGTCCGCGCGACCCACGCGGGTTCGTTGCGCCGGCCGCGGTCGGGGACGGGCGCGAGGTACGGGGCGTCGCTCTCGGTCAGCAGTCGCTCGGACGGCACGGCGGCGAGCGCAGCGGCGTTGTCCCATCGCTTGAAGGTCACCATGCCGCTGAAGCTGACGTACCACCCGGCCGCGACCGCCGTGGCGGCGAGGTCGGACGCGCCCGTGAAGCAGTGTAGAACGCCGATCACCCCGGCGCGGTCGGCGTCGCGCAGCAGCGTGTACGTGTCAGCGTCCGCGTCCCGCGAGTGGACGACGAGCGGGCGTCCGACGTCGGCCGCGAGCGCGAGCTGCGCATCGAGGGCGCGGCGCTGCGCGTCGCGGGGCGCGTGATCGTAGTAGTAGTCCAGCCCGCACTCGCCGATCGCGACCGCGCCGGCCTCGACGAACGCGCGAAGACGCGGAATGTCGCGTGCGGCGTCGAACGCGGCGGCGTCGTGCGGGTGGACGCCCGCCGTGAACGCGACGAGATCCGGGTGCGCCGCCGCGACCGCCTGCGCACGCTCCGCCGCGTCGATCGACTCGCCGATGCAGACGATCGCGACCGCGCCGGCCGCGCGCGCCCGCTCGACGACCGCGGCGCGGTCAGCGTCGAACGCGGGATCGGCGAGGTGGGCGTGGCTGTCGACGAACGGCGGCACGGCGGGCAGAAGCGCAGAGCGCGCGATCAGCGCGCGGTCAGCTCGCGGCGAGCGTGCGGTCGGCGCGGGCCGGCGGGCGCGCAGCGGCGGGGCGGCGGGTGTCAGCCACGGGGCGCGGGTACCGCCGCTCGATCCAGATCAGCAGCGACGACGCGACGTAGATCGAGCTGAACGTCCCGGTGAAGATCCCGAACGCCATCACCCACGCGAACGGCCGGATCACCTCACCCGCGAAGAAGAGCAGCGCGAGCGTCGCGCCGAGCGTCGTCGCGTGCGTGAGCACCGAGCGCGGCAGCGTCTCGTTGACCGACAGGTTGACGATGTCGTAGAGCGACATCCCGCGGTGCTTCCGCAGATTCTCGCGGACGCGATCGAAGATGATGATCGTGTCGTTGAGCGAATATCCAATGACGGTCAGGATGGCCGCGATCACGGTCAGCGAGACCTCGATCCGCATCAGACTGATGAATGCGATCGTCGTCAGGATGTCGTGCGCGGTGGCGATCACGGCCGCCAGGCCGAAGCGCCATTCGAAGCGGAACCAGAGATAGACGAGCGTCAGCGCGAACGACACGAGGATCGCGATGATCGCACCGCGACGCAGCTCGCTGCCGACGCGCGGGCCGACGGCTTCGGTGCGGACGACCTGGAACGTGCCCGCGCCGAAGCGGCGCGTCAGGATGTTGGTCACGCGCCGCGCGACCGACTCAGCGCCGTGCGTGCCGGCGTCGGCGACCGCGGCCGCATCCTGCGCGCGCACGGTGAACTCGCGGTCCGAGCCGAATTGCGTGATCTCCGCATCGTGCACGCCGCCCGCGTCGAGCGCGGACCGGATCAGGGCAACATCGGGCCGCTGCCTGAACGCGAGCTGCATGAGGGTGCCGCCGGTGAAGTCGATGCTGTAGCGCACGCCCCCGGCGAACAGCGCGGAGCCGAGCCCGAGCACGATGAAGGCGGCAGTGGCGATCGCCATCGCGCGCCACCACTTGATGAAGTCGTAGCGGGTGTCGTGGAAGATGCGCAACATGGGAGTCCTGTCTGGGTGGGCCGTCGGAGGGAGGCGTCGCTCAGATGCTGAGCGCCGGGGCAGTGCGATGGCGGCTGAGCCAGAGCAGGTAGAACGTGCGCACGACGAAGATCGCGGTGACCATCGACGCCGCGATACCGGCAAGGAGCGTAACGGCGAAGCCCTTCACCGGCCCGGTCCCGAACGTGTAGAGCACGAGCGCGGTGAGCGCGGTCGAGACGTTGGAGTCGACGATCGCGGTCATCGCGTGGCGGAAACCCTCGTCGATCGCCGTTCGGACCGGGCGACCCGCATCGAGTTCTTCACGGATTCGCTCGAAGATCAGCACGTTCGCGTCGACCGCGATGCCGATCGACAGGACGAAGCCGGCGAGCCCTGGCAGCGTGAGCGTGGCATTGAATCCGGCGAGCGTCGCGGCCGTGTACAGAACGTAGAGCACGAGGCCGCCGACGGCGAGCATGCCCGAGAAGCGGTAGTAGCCGATCATGATGCCGACGACGAGCAGGACCGCGACGACGCCGGCGACAACGCCCTTGTTGATCGAGTCGCGGCCGAGCGACGGCCCGATCTCGCGCGTTTCGGCGACCTTGAGCGGGACCGGCAGGGCGCCAGCCTTGAGCTCGATGGCGAGATCCTGCGCCATCTGCAGCGTGCCCCCGCCGAGCGTGATCTGGCCGTTCGTCCCGATCGCGCTCTGAATGGTCGGCGCCGTGAGCACGCGCTGGTCGAGCACGACGGCCATCTGATCGCGGATGTGGCGCGCGGTCTCGGTCTGGAAGCGGCGGCCACCTTCGCGCGAGAGCGTGAACTGGACCGTGTTCCCTTCGGTCGGATCGCTCGCCGGGCGCGCGTCGGTGACATACTCGCCGGTGATGATCGGGCGCGAATCGAGCGCGTACAGGGTGCGCAGCACCTGCGTGCCCTGCACCAGCGTGTCGACTCCCCAGCGCAGAACCTTCCCCGGTGGCATCGCACCCTGAACGAGCGAGTCGTCGAGGAGCGGCTGCAGACGGAGGTAGTCAGCTTCCGTCATCACATACTCGCCAGGGTACCGGCCCGGCGCGATCGCCTTGCTGAAGACGCCCTTCGTCGTGGACGCCTTGAGCGCGGTATCGGTCGCGCTATCGCGGCGAACGCTGTCGCGCGCGGAGTCACCCGCGCGGCCCGTCGAGGCCACGGCCGTCGCCGACCGCTTCCCCGCCCTAGACGCCGCGCCGGAGTCCGCGACGCGCTGCTTGGCCGCCGTATCGCCGCCGGGCGTCAGCAGATTCCCGAGTCCCGCGGTGGAACCGGTCGCTGGCGTCGTGGTCGACGCGACGGCACCGCCCGCCGTCGCCGGCGTGTGCGCGACGAGGGCCGGCAGGCGCTGCGCGGCAACGGCGTCGAGTCGCGAAAGCGACCGCTCAAGCGCCTGCGTCTTGTCGGTGATCTGGAATTCGAGGTACGCGGCCCGCTGCACGACATCCTGCGCGCGGGCGGGATCGTCGATGCCGGGAAGCTCGACGAGGATGCGGTCCTCTCCAGCCTTCTGCACGATCGGCTCGCTGACGCCGAGCTCGTCGATCCGGTTGCGGACGACCGTGAGCGCGCGCTCGACGGCATCCGCCTTGTTCGCGATCGCTCCCTTGCTCTCGTCGACCTCGAGTGTGAGGTGCATGCCGCCCTGAAGGTCGAGCCCGCGGCGTAGCGGAACGCGCCGCACGGTGTCGGTGACGAGCACGCCGTCACGCTTCACGCGTTCGACCACGGTGCGCGGGAACAGCGCCCAGAGCGACGCGAGCACGAGCGCGCCGATCACGAGCAGTCGATTTCTCAGGTTGGTCATGCGCCTGCAGAGAGGTGGGGCACGCGACGAAGGCGGCCGGCGTGGACCGTACCACGTCGCGAAACGCGCAACGTGCGGTGGGATCGGAAGTTACGGGCGGGACGAGCGGACAACGTTACCGGTACCCCGCTAGGGGGTCAACGGAGCCGCGTTCGGCGTGGGCGAGCGCCGTCCGCGCGGCCTGGGCGTCGCGGTCGAGCTGCGCAACGAGCGCGTCGATCCCATCGAAACGGCGCACATCGCGGAGATGACTCAGGAGCGAGACGCTGACCGATGCATCGTACCAATCGCCTGACGCGTCGAAGACGTGCACCTCGGCCGATCGCGCCGCATCTCCAAACGTCGGCCGGCCGCCGAGATTCAACATCCCGCCGAACTCTCCGTCGGGCAGGCACGCGCGCACCGCGTAGACGCCGTCCGCGGGCAGCAACTTGCGACGGTCGATCAGGCGGATGTTGAGCGTCGGATAGCCGAGCAGGCGCCCGCGCTGATCGCCGCGGACCACGGTTCCGCGAAACGAGTACGGACGACCGAGCTGGTCAGCGACCGCGCGCAGGTCGCCGCGGCGAATCGCGTCGCGGACCGTCGTCGACGAGATCGGAGTGCCATCCGGGCCGGCGACGGGCGGCACGACATCGACCGCGAACCCGTGCGCGGCGCCGAGCGCCTGGAGCATGCCCGCGTCACCTCCCCGGCCGCGGCCAAACCCGTGATCGTGGCCGACGAGCAGTTCGCGCATCCCGTAGCGATCGCGCAGGATGTCGAGCACGAAGCGCTCTGCCGGAAGCGCGGCGAGCGACGCCGTGAACGGCAGGGTGACGACGCGGTCGATCGGTGCCTCGACCGAGGCGAGCGCTTCGAGCTTCTCGACGCCCGGCGTGAGGAGCGGTGGGGCGGTCTCCGGCCGAAGCGTCTCGGCGGGATGGCCGGCGAACGTGACGAGGACACTCCGCAGCCGCCGTGCGCGCGCGCGCGTGTCGAGCTCGCGGAGCACGTCGGCATGGCCGCGGTGGACGCCGTCGAACGTGCCCACCGTGATCACGGCTTCGGGGCGCCCGTCCCAGTCAGTCATGCAACACGACGCGTGGTTGCCAGCGGTCGCCGGCGCGGACCGCGACCGCGACGAGACGGCCGTTGGCCGCGTCGGTCAGCGCTGCACGCTCGCCGGCGGCGACGGCCGGAACGGCGATTCCGGCGAAGACCCGGCGCAGGTCGACGGCATCGAGCGGCTGCGCGACATACTCGGGCACGGCGTCGAGCGCGGGGCGGAGCGCGACCGCTCCGGCGCGCAACGCGTCGAGGCTGACGGCGTCCGCGACGTCGAACGCGCCGCTCCGAGCGCGGCGCAGCGCGACGAGGTGCGCCGCACTCGCGACCGCGCGGCCGAGATCACGCGCGAGGGCGCGGATATAGGTGCCGGGGCCGCACGTGATGCGCGCGTCGAGTTCGGCGGGCGCGTCGGCCGTGGCGCCGCGCCAGGCGCGTAGCTCCCAGCGGTCCACGCGTACGCGAGCGGGTGCGAGCACGACGGTCCCGCCGGCCCGCGCGAGCGCGTAGGCACGCTGCCCGTCGACGCGCTTCGCCGAGTACGCCGGCGGCAGCTGGTCGAGGTCACCGGTAAACTGGTCGACGGCGTCGCGCACCGCTTCCTCGCGCGGCGGCGCGGCGGCGCGGGCCACGGCGCCGTGCAGGTCGTCCGTCTCGGTTTCAGTGCCGAAGCGGACCGTCGCGTCGTAGACCTTCGGATCGCCGCTGACGTACGGCAGCAGCCGCGTCGCGCGCCCGACGAGGAGGACGAGGAGCCCGGTCGCGAACGGGTCGAGGGTACCGGCATGCCCGATCCGCCGTTCGGCGAGTGCGCGGCGCGCGGCATTGACCACGTCGTGCGACGTGACGCCGGCGGGCTTGTCGACGAGGAGCAGGCCGTCGCGCGGCATCGAGGTGCGTGGCCGGTCGGGTCAGGCCGCCGAGTCGGGCGTGGGGTCGCCCGCGTCGTCGTCGCGCTCGTGGCGCACCTGTTCGAGCAGCGTCTCGATCCGTGCGGCGTAGGTCACGCTCTGGTCGTACTTGAAGGCGATCTCGGGCGCGGAGCGGAGGCGCAGCGCGCGGCCGATGTGGCCGCGCAGGTGCCCGGCCATCGCCTCGAGTCCGTCGAGCGTTTCGCGGCGCGCGGCGTCGTCGCCGAGGATGCTGACGAAGACCTTCGCATGGCGCAGGTCGCGGGTCACGTCGACGCCGGTGACGGTGACGAGGCCGCGCACGCGCGGATCCTTGACGCCGTCGGTGAGGAACGTCGCGATCTCTTCTCTGATCGCCTCCGACACGCGGTCGGGGCGGCGATTATCAAACGGCATGGGCGGTCGCTCCGCGGAAGATCATGAGTGGGGCGAGATGCCCGTCAGAAAACGGCGAACGCGCCGCGCACGAGGGCCGTGAAACGCCCCCGTGCGCGGCGCGCGCGCTGAACGATCAGCCGGCCGCCGCGCTCGCCTGCAGCGTGCGGGCGACCTGCTCGGTGCGGTAGCACTCGATCACGTCACCGACCTTGAGGTCATTGAAGTTTTCGACGCCGATACCGCATTCGAAGCCGGCCTGCACCTCGCGAACGTCGTCCTTGAAGCGGCGAAGCGAGCCGAGATTGCCGTCGTACACTTCGACCCCGTCGCGGACAACGCGCACCTTGGTGCCGCGGGTGAACGTGCCGCTCCGGACCGACGCGCCGGCGATCGTGCCGATGCGCGGAACCTTGAACAGCTCGCGCACCTCGGCCTCGCCGAGGACGACCTCGCGCTGTTCGGGCGCGAGCAACCCCTCGAGAGCCGCGCGCACGTCGCTGACCGCCTCGTAGATGATGCGGTACAGCTTGATGTCGACGCCCTCGCGCTCCGCAGCCGTGCGCGCCTTGGTATCCGGGCGCACGTGGAAGCCGATGATGATCGCGGCCGAGGCCTTCGCGAGCAGGATGTCGCCCTCGGTGATCGCGCCGACGCCGCGCTGGACGATCTCGACGGCGACCTCCCCCGTCGACAGCTGACCGAGCGCGTCGGCGAGCGCTTCCGCCGGACCGCCCTGGTCGGCCTTGATGAGCAGCTTGAGCGTGCGCTTCTCGCCGACCGGCGCCTCCTTCATGAACTCCTCGAGCGTGATCGCCGACTTGCTCGTGCGGCGGCTCTTGGCTTCACGATCGAGGCGCTCGCGGCGCTGGGCAATCTCGCGCGCCTGCGTCGCGTCGTCGACCTCGAGGAACTGGTCGCCGGCCATCGGCACGCCCGTGAGACCGAGCACCTGGACCGGGATCGCCGGTCCGGCCGACTTGACCGCCTTGCCGCGCTCATCGAGGAGTGCGCGCACGCGGCCGGAGTACATCCCGCAGATGAAGTCGTTGCCGACGCGGAGCGTGCCGTTCTGGACGAGAACGGTCGCGACCGGTCCCTTGCCAGGGTCGAGCTGGGCTTCGATGACGGCGCCGGTCGCGCGGCGGTCGCTGTTGGCGCGCAGCTCGAGCAGGTCGGCCTGGAGGAGGATCTGTTCGAGCAGCTCGTCGACGTTGGTCCCGAGCTTGGCCGAGATCTCGGTCGACAGCACCGTTCCGCCGAAGTCTTCGAGCACGACGTTCTGCTGCAGGAGTTCCTGCTTCACGCGCAGGGCGTTGGCCTGCGGCAGATCGATCTTGTTGATCGCGACGATCATCGGCACGCCCGCATTGCGCGCGTGCGAGATCGCCTCGATCGTCTGCGGCATGAGGCCGTCGTCCGCGGCGACGACGAGCACGACGATGTCGGTGACCTGCGCGCCGCGCGCGCGCATCGCCGTGAACGCCTCGTGACCCGGGGTGTCCAGGAACGTGATCTGCCGCTTGTTGGGCAGCGAGACGTGGTACGCGCCGATGTGCTGCGTGATGCCGCCCGCCTCGCCCGCGACGACGTTCGCCTTCCGGATGTAATCGAGGAGCGACGTCTTCCCGTGGTCGACGTGGCCCATGATCGTCACGACCGGTGGCCGCGTCGTCAGCTCCTCTTCGGTGTCGTCCGGCTGCGGCTCGGTGGCGAGGTCGGCGGCGTACTCCTCCTCACGCACGGCCTGGAAGCCGAACTCCGACGCGATCAGGTCGATCTGATCGAAGTCGAGGCGCTGGTTGATCGTGACCATCAGCCCGAGGTTCTTGAGGGCGAAGCCGACGATCTGGGTCGGCGGCACCTTCAGAATCCCGGCAAGTTCGCTCACCGTGATGAACTCGTTGACGCGCACGGTCGTGCGCTCGCGCGCTTCCTGCGCGACGCGCGCGGCCTCGAGCTCCTCGCGCCCGTCATCGTCGCGACGGCGACCGCCCCGGGTGGGCGCGCCACGGAGGTCGCGGAGGGTGTTGCGGATGTTGTCGGCGACGGCGCCCTGGTCGACGCCACGCTTGCCCTTCTTGCCACCACGCGCGCCTCGGTCGGCGCGCGCGGGGGCGCCGGGTACACCCGCGAACGGGCTGCCGA
>DASWUT010000069.1:0-4285 GCA_036401455.1 Gemmatirosa sp.
ACGGTGAACGCGCCGACGATCCACAGCAGAACCTCGTCCGCACCGTCGGAGGTGGCCGTGGCGCTGCCAACGGCGAACGCGGCGAGCGCCGTCGCGCCACCGGCCGCCGCGTGCAGGCGCTGCGGACGCGAGAGATAGTGCTCCGCGACGACGGCCCCCGCCGGCTGACGTTCGAGCAGGTGCCGCAACCAGATGCGGCTCACCGAGCGCAGCGCGAACGCACCCGCCGTGCATACGGCGATGAGCAGCACGCCGACGACGACGATGATCCCGATCACGCCGCCGCTCCCTCGGCGGTCCCCGTCGCGGGCACCGCGCCCGTGGCGCCGACCGCGGCGACGATCGCGTCCGGCTGCCGTTCGAAGTAGACGCGCTGGATGCGCCGGCGCACGACGCGTTCGACGACGACGCGGAATGGGCCGATCGTGAGTCGCTCGCCATTGCGCGGCACGCGGCCGAGGAGCTCGTAAATCAGACCACCGACCGTCGACACCTCGTCGTGTTCGACCGGGTAGCCGATCGCCTCCGAGAGCTCGGCGAGCGTGAGCCGCGCTGACACCCAGAATCGATCGCGTCCTTCGGACTCGATCGGCGGCGTCTCGTCGTCTCGCTCGTCGCGGATCTCGCCGACGATCTCTTCGAGCAGGTCCTCGATCGTCACGATCCCCGCGGTGCCGCCGTATTCGTCGACCACGACCGCGAAATGGTTGTGCGACGCGCGAAAATCCCGGAGCTGGTCATCGACGCGCTTCGTGGTCGGGATGAAGCTCGTCTCGCGCACGAGTTCGTCCCAGTGCTCGCGCGGTTCGTCGGCGATGATGGCTGGCAACAGATCCTTGGCGTAAATCACGCCGACGACGTCGTCGATCGTTCCGTCGTAGACGGGGAGACGGGAGTGCTGCGCGCTGCGCACGCGCGCCACGACCTCCGCCCACGGCGCGTCGCGCGGCACGCCGACGACGTCGACGCGTGGGACCATCACGTCCGACACGGGCGTGTCGGTGAGCGCGAACGCGCCCGCGAGCAGCGCGCGCTCGCCCGTGCCGACGTGCGCCTCGGCCGTGACGATCTCGCGGAACTGCTCGGCTGCCTCGTCGCGCGCCGCGTCGTCGATGTCCGCGGCGGGGAGGGCGCGGGCGAACGCGCGGTCGACGAGGTCGGTGAGCAGGACCCAGGGTCCGACCACGACGCGACCGAGCCGTGCGACGACGCGCGCGCCCGACTCCGACGCGGCGCGCGCGTGCGCGGCGGCATCGCCTGCCTCGCGCCCGGCCAGTTCGGCGTACGCGCTCGCGAGCGCGCCCGCGACCATGAGCAGCGCGAACGCGCCCGCGCCGAGTTCCGCGTCACTTCCGCCGCGGGCGACCGTCGCGCCGGTCGCCGTGTGGGCGGCCAGTCGCGCGACGCCGAGCGCACGGTAGAGCCGCGCGTCGGCCTCGACGCGCGTACCCGGTGGCGTGTCGCCGTGCACGTGCCGGAGGACGGCGAGCGCGCGCCCGCAGGCGAACGCCGCGGCAAGCGCGAGCGCGCCACAGGCCCAGAGTGCGACGCTCACGCGCGCGACGGTGCGAGCCGCGGGAACAGCCGCGCGACGTACCGCTCCTGGCGTTCCCACATCGTCGAGGCCTCGCGCCCCGCATCCTCCGGGTGCGTGTACCCGATCGCGTGCAGCGTGCCGTGCACGACGAGCCGCGCGATCTCCTCTCGAACCGGGCGCCCGAACGCCGCCGCGTGCTCACGCGCGATCTCGGGGGCGATGTACACGTCACCGCCTAACGGCACGCCGGGCGCAGCGGCAAGCTCGAACGTGATGATGTCGGTCGCGCCTCGATGACCGAGGTGCCGGCGATTGAGCGCGGCCATCGCGCGCCGGCCAACGAAGGTGAACGACAACGTCGCGTCGTGGACACGTTCCTTGCGCAGCACCGCGCGCGCGAGCGCGTCGATCCGCGCCAGCGCGACGGGCACGCGTACACCGTCGGCCGCCACGTCGACCTGGATGCTCACGCGCGCTCGCCCGTTCCGGCAGCCGCAGTCTCGCCGGTGACGTTGACCGCGACCTCGCCGCTCGCGCCGTCGGCACCGTCGCTCGACGCGTTCGCGGCGCCGTTCGTGACGCCGTTCGTGACGCCGTTCGAGGCCGCGTTGGGCATCGAAGCGTTCGGTCCGGTGACGACGGTCGAGGCCGGCGGATAGTCGATCCGCCCGTGGTACATGCCGAGCAGGACACGCGCGAACTCCTCCTTGACCGTCTCGAGCTGGCGCAGCGTGAGCGGCGCGTCGCGCAGCTGCCCCTGTTCGAGCCGCTGCTGCACGATGCGCTCGACGAGGGCCCGGATACGGTCCTGCGTCGGCTCGGGAAGCGCGCGCGCCGCGGCCTCGACACCGTCGGCGAGCATGCAGACCGCGGTCTCCGCCGTGTTGGGCAGCGGGCCACCGTACGCGTACTCGGCCGTCGTCGGGCTCGCGTCGCCGCGTTCGCGCGCGCGCTCATAGAAGTACACGATCCGGTTGGTTCCGTGATGCTGCGTGATGAACGATCGCAGTGCGTTGGGCAGCTTGTATTCGTCCGCCAGCGCGAGTCCCTCGCGCACGTGGCCGCGGATGATCGCCGCGCTCGCCGACGGCTTGAGCTTGTCGTGCGGGTTCCGCCCCCGTCCCTGGTTCTCGACGAAGTACTGCGGCCGCTCGAGCTTGCCGATGTCGTGGTAGTAGGTGCCGACGCGGCCGAGCAGCCCGTTGGCACCGATCGCATTGCACGCCGACTCGACGAGGTTCGCCATCGCGATCGTGTGCGCGAACGTCCCGGGTGCCTCGACCGCGAGTCGCCGCAGCAGCGGGCGATTGAGATCCGACCATTCGAGCAGGCGCAGGTACGTATCGACGCCCGTGAAGTCCTCCGCGAGCGGCAGCACCGCCATCCCGACGACCACCGACGCGAGTCCCGTCGCCGTGCCGCCTGCCGCGATGAGCGCGACTGCGATCCACGACGAGCCGAGCGCGAGACCCAGTGTGATCGCCGCGACCGTGTACCCGGCCGCGACGACGAGCACCGGGACGAACGCCTGACTGCGCCGGCGCGCCGTGCGCACGCTCACCGCCGCGGCCGTCCCGGCGACGAGGAGCATGTACGTCGCGTTCGTCCCGCGGAACGGTCCCTGCCCGCCCAACAATACCGCGAGGAGCGTGATCGCGACCAAGCTGATCCGCGCGTCGAATAGCGTGCTGAAGAGCATCGCCGCGAACGCGATCGGGACGAACTCCGCCCGGCCGTCGCCCCAGCGCCCGACCGCGGCGGCCGCGAGCGCGACAGCTGCGAACACGAGGGCGAACAGGGCGACGGCGCGGAAGGACGCGTACAGCGTCGGCCGGAACAGGAACAGCACGACGCCGACGATGACGAGCAGGACGAGGTTGTGAAGCACGGCGCCGATCACGCGCGCCACGTGCGCCCCGGCCGTGGTGCTCGCGCGCTGTTGCTCGATCGCGCGCAGCGCGCGCAACCGCTCGTACTCGTCGCGCCCGACGACCTCGCGCGCACCGATGATCCGTTCGCCCGCGCGCACCGTTCCACGCGTGGCCGGAACCGTGCGCGCCGCAGCCTCGCGCCGTCGGTCGGTCTCGGCCTGGTCGGCGACGAGCGTCGGCGCGAAGCTCGCGCTCAGCAGCTTGATGCGGAGCGTTGCCGCCGGGTCGGCGGCCGACGGTCGGGCGGCGCGCGCCAGGAAGGTCGCGAACGTGACGACGCTGTCCGCGTCCGCGATCGCAAGCGGCCGGGGCCCGTTGCTGCCGCGCTCGACGACGGCGATCGGGCCGCGTACGTCGCGGAGCGCGCTCGTCTGGACCACCCCGCGCGGCAGCCACGCGTCGAGTAGCTGGCGCGCGCTGTCGATCGCCGCGCGCAAACGCCGCGGGTCGCGCACGAGGGCGAGCTCGGGTGCCGTGAGCCGAACGCCGTACGCGGCGAGGCGTTCGGCGCTCGGTGCACCGGCGAGCGCGGAGTCGAGGGCTGCGAGCCGCGCATGCGCCGAGTCGAGCCCTTCCGGGCGGCGCACGAACACCGGCGCGACCGCGGCCGCCGCCTCGGCGCGTTCTGCCGCGAGCGCGGCGGCGGGCTTCGGGACAGCAAAGGAGAGCGGCGCGACGACCGCTTCCGGCGCGATCGATCCAACGTCATAGAGCGGCGCCAACGCGACCGGCGCGCTCGGGAAGAGCAGGTAGAGCAACACGGCGAGCGCGACGCCGACCGCGGCGCGCAGCACGTGTGCACGGACGTGCTGCGCGG
>DASWUT010000070.1:0-7359 GCA_036401455.1 Gemmatirosa sp.
CCAGAGCGCGAGGCGTTGCTTGCCGACGCCAGGCATCCCGTGCAGCAGGACACTGGCCGGGAGGGCGCGACGCGCGTGCGCGGCGAGGAGGCGCGCGCGGAGCGGCGCGTGGCCGAAGAGTGGAACGAGGGGCACGTCACAATATCGTCGGGACGGCAACACCGGCTGGCGGGCCGAGCCTGACCGCCGGGTTCCGGCACACTTCGTGACCCGAGCACCCGTGCTCCCGCGACAATCGCCACCCGTTGCGGCCGATGCGACTCACATCAGGAGGTTCTTATGGCCGGACGACGTTCAGACCAGGACAATGTAGATCCGGGGCAGTTCAGCTCCCCGCACGGCAGCGACAACAAGCCCGACGAGCACCTGCGCGCCGCCGCCAAGACGGCGTACGCGCAGACGCTCGTCGACGAGAAGGAGAGCATGATCCCGCGTCGCGGCGAGAACCCCGCGCTCGCCGATCTCCGCGCGCGCCGTGACGCGGCCCGGGCCGAGGAGGCCAACGACCAGGCCGACGAGCGCGCGAGCGACGCCGAGCGGACGGAGTGATCCGATGCCACACGCGAACGATGCGATGATCGCGGAGAGCGAGTCGCCGCTCGCCGGGCGCCGGATCGCCGTGCTCGCCGCGGACGGCGTCGAGCAGGTCGAACTCGTCCAGCCGATGGAGGCGCTTCGGAAGGCCGGCGCGACGATCGACCTCGTCTCGCTCAAACCGGGCGAGATCCAGGCGATGAACCACGACGTCGACAAGGGCGACCGCTTTCCCGTCGACAAGGTCGTCGCCGACGCGAACGCGGGTGACTACGACGCGCTGTTCGTCCCGGGTGGCGTCGCCAACCCGGACAAGCTCCGCGCCGACGCGGCGGCCGTGCAGTTCGTTCGCGATTTCGTCGAGCGCGACAAGCCGGTCGCGGCGATCTGCCACGGGCCGTGGGTCCTCGTCGAGGCCGATGCGGTGCGCGGCCGCACGCTGACATCGTGGCCGTCGCTCAAGACCGACATCACGAACGCCGGCGGCGAGTGGCAGGACAAGGAGGTCATCGTGGACCAGAAGTTCGTCACGAGCCGCAAGCCGGACGACCTGCCCGCGTTCTGTGACAAGATCGTCGCCGTGTTCGGCTCGGCGGTCGAGGAGCGCACGCTCGACCGGCAGCTGGAGCAGACGTTCCCGGCGAGCGATCCGCTCCCGGGTCCGACGAGCACCGGCGCGATGAACGACAAGAGGAGCGTCGCGCGCGAGGAGCCAGCACCGGCCGCGTGACGCGCCGCGCGGGCTTGCTGCCGCGCCAGGCGGACGTAACGTAGAGGCGGTCGCGCACCCTCGTGCGCGACCGCCTTCGTCCGTCCCTCAGCCGCGGGTGTCCGGCATGGAAGCGCGCAGCATCCCGTTCCCTATCGCCGCGCCGCGTACGCAGGCGCGCGCGATCGGCCTGCCATGGCCGCTCACCGCGACGCTGTTCGCGGCGACGAGCATCGCGGTCGGCATCATCTGGGACATCTCGTGGCACATGTCGATCGGCCGCGACACGTTCTGGACGCCCGCGCACATGGCCGTCTACCTCGGCGGCATCGTCGGCGGACTCGCCAACGCCTGGCGGATCTTTCACGCGACCTGGTGGGGCGACGCCGCCGAGCGTGGGCGCACGGTGCGCGTGTGGGGATTCCGCGGTCCGTTAGGCGCGTTCGTCTCGTGCTGGGGCGCTGGGGCGATGCTCGTCTCCGCGCCGTTCGACAACTGGTGGCACGACGCGTACGGTCTCGACGTCGAGATCCTCTCGCCGCCGCACACGGTGTTGCTCCTCGGGATCGTCGGCATCGTGCTCGGCGCCATGCTGACGTCGATCGCGTACCAGAACGCGGCCGAAGCGGGGGAGTATCCCGCGGAGCGGTTGCCGGCGTTCCGGATGGCGTACGCCTACGCCGCGGCGATCGCGCTGACCATGGCGTCGATCGGCACGTACGAGTACACCCGGCCGTGGGGGATGCACAGCGGTCGCTTTCTGCGCGCGACCTCGTGGATCTTCCCGCTGCACCTGGTCGCGGTCGCGCGCGCGTCGCGGCTGCGGTGGCCGGCGACGATCGTCGCGCTGCTCTACATGGCCGTGTTCGCGGCGATGTCGTGGATCCTGCCGCTCTTCCCCGCGACACCCAGGCTCGGGCCGATCTACTACCCGGTCACGCACATGGTGCCGTTAGGCTTTCCGCTGCTCCTCGTCTTCCCGGCGCTCGCGATCGACGCGATCGTCCGGCGCTGGTCCAGTGTCGTGGTCGGCCGGCGCGCGTGGCTGCTCGCGGCGCTGCTCGGGATCACGTTCGTCGGCGTGATGGCCGTCGTGCACTGGCCGCTCGGCAGCTTCCTCCTGAGCCCGGCGTCGCGCAACTGGTTCTTCGCCGGCGACGCGCACGGCTACTTCACGCGGCCAGAGTCGCTGTCGCTGCGGGGGATCTTCCCACCGATCGAGAAGAGCGCGGCCGAGTACTCGGCGCGGGTCGGGTGGGCGCTCGTCGTCGCGACCGTGTCGTCGCGTATCGGCATCGCGTGGGGCGGCTGGCTCGCGCGCGTGCGGCGATGAGGGCACCGCGTTGAGCATGCACACGCGGGTGCACACGGGCCCGCACCCGGTGGCGTCGCGCGCCGGGCTGATCCGCGGCGCGGTCGCGGTCGTCGCGTGGGTGACGCTCGCGCTCGGCGTGTCGCCGACCGCGGCCGCGGCGCACCTCGGGACGAACGACGCGGTATTCGAGGGGCGCGCGGGGCCGTACGCGGTGCGCGTCATCGTGCGCATGCCGGGTGTCATCCCCGGGCAGGCCGAGGTGACGGTGCGCGTGGACGGCGGGGCCGCGCGCGCCGTACGGGTGCAGGTCGCGCAGTGGAGCGTCGGCACGCGCGGCGCGCCCGCGCCCGAAGCGGCGATGCCGGTCCCGGGCGCGGCCGGCGTGTGGAGCGCGCCGCTCTGGCTGATGACGACCGGGTCGTACGAGGCGAACGTCACCGTCGACGGAACGCAGGGCACCGGAACGGTGACCGTGCCCGTGGTCGCCGTCGCGACGGCCCGCCTCGGGATGGATCAGCGACTCGGCTGGCTGCTCGCCGCGTTAGGCATCGTGCTCGTCGCGGGGCTCGTCTCGGTCGCGGGCGCGGCGGCGCGGGACGGAACGCTGACCCCGGGCGCCGCGATCGACCGCGCCGCGCGCCGCACCGGTCGCGTCGCGACGGCCGTCGCCGCGGCTGTCTGCGCGCTCGCGCTCGTCGGCGGGGCGAAGTGGTGGGGTGCCGACGATGCCGCCTACGCGAGCGGCCTGTGGCGTCCACTGCGGAGCGAGGCTCATGTGCGGACGGGCAGCGGCGGACCGCGGCTTCACTTCACGATCACCGACTCGGCGTGGTTCGCGCCGGAGCTGACGCCGCTCATGCCCGACCACGGCAAGCTCATGCACCTGTTCGCCGTGCGGGAGTCGGCGACGGCGGGGGCAAACGTCGATCCCGCGCACCGCAGCCGCGACGTGCTCGCCCACCTGCATCCGGTGCGGGTCGACCGGGCCGACTTCGACGCGCCGCTCCCCGCGTTGCCGGGCGGTCGTTACCGCGTGTACGCGGACGTCGTGCACGAGAGCGGGCTCGCGCGCACGCTCGTGACCACCGTCGACCTCGCGGCCCCGCAGGTCGCGACGCCCGCGGGCGGCTCCGACGCCGGGGACGACGCGTGGGACGTGGCGGGCGCCGCGTCCGCGGGCGCGGTGGCGCCGTTAGGCGCGGGCGACGGCATGACGATGGAGAGCGCCGCGCGCATTCCCGCCGGGCGCGACACCGTGCTCCGCTTCACGGTTCGCGACGCAGCAGGGCGCGTCGTCGACGTCGAGCCGTACCTCGGCATGGCGGCGCACGCAATGATCGAGCGGTCGGACGGAAGCGTCTTCGTGCACCTTCACCCGTCGGGCACGGTGTCGATGGCCGCACAGGACCGGTTGCTGCGCCGCGAGCAGGGCGATACCGCGCTCCACGGCGCGTCGCAGCCCGACGCCATGGCCGCGATGCACGGCACGCCGGCGGCATACTCCGGCGCGCTCGGCTTCCCGTTCAGCTTCCCGCGGCCGGGCGGGTATCGCGTGTGGGTGCAGGTGCGGATTGCCGGCCACGTGCGGACGGCGGCGTTCGACGTGACGGCGATCTAACGCAGGGAGCCCTTGTGTTCAGCAGCGATGGATTCCGGGCGCTCGGAGGAAATACGTCGCGGGAATGCGGGGGTGAGGTTGTCGTCACCCCCACGACAGCGGGGGCCGTCCGTTACTGCCCCGAGCTCTTACCCAGGACGACGAGAAGCTCGTCCAGCTGATCGAACGTCTCGACCATTGCATCGGCTGCTCCGGTGCCGGCAGCGTCGAGCGCGTCTTTCGACGGATAGCGCTCGTGCACGACCACCAGCGTCCTGCCACCCGTTTCCTCGAACGTCACCGTGGTGACAGACCCGCCGTCGCCGCCCTCTTCGTTCGTCCACGCGAGGCGCGAGTAGGGCTGCACGTCGACATACGTGCCGAAAAACGCGGCCGGCTCCGGGCCACCGTGGTCGAATACCAATCGGTACCGCCCGCCGACACGAGCATCCACTTCGCAGGACAGCAGGGTCATGCCCATCGACTTGGGCACCCACCATCGCCTGAACAGCTCGGCCTTGGTGAATGCCTCGAACACGATGCGCGCCGGACCGTTGACGGTCCGCGTGACGACCACGTCGCGGTCCGACGTCCGTTCCACCGTGGTCCGGTTGGTCACCGGGCCGGGCCTACTGTCGATTCTTGCCGTCATCGCTCGTCTCCTTTCGTGTCAGTTCGTCGACCACCTGGTCCAACTCGTCGAAGCGTTCGTCCCAGCGCCTGCGGTACCGCTCGAGCCACGCCGTCTCTTCTGTCAATCGGCGCGGGCCCAACTGGCACATCCGCACGCGCCCGATCTTCTTCGTGGTGACGAGCCCGGCCTGCTCCAGAACGCCGACGTGCTTCTTCATGCCCGTGAGCGTCATCTGGAACGTCTCGGCAAGCTCCGTGATCGACGCGTCGGCTCGTCCGAGCTGCTCCAGCACGCCACGCCGCGTGGCGTCCGAGAGCGCGGCGAACGAGGTATCAAGTCGGGTCGTCATATACTGAACCACGTGGTTCAGTATTTAACGCGAGCGTTCCCGGCGTGCAAGGGGGAGCCGCGAAGCACGATGCGTCCTCCGCGCTCAGCACGGCGTGCGCATCCGGACCGATCAGCCGACCACCGCTCGAGTCGGTCCCAGCCGTTAGGCTTCCTGCGCCGCGCCTTCCGCTCCCGAGTCGACTCCGCCGCGTGTCGCCCCATACGCCCCGGCATCCGGTGCGCTCCGCGCGGCGTCGTGCGTCGCGCCGCCCCGCGTGGCGGCGAGGTCGGCCGGATCGAAGTACGCCGTGAAGCGCGTGATCTTGCCGCCCGCCGTCTCGAACACGCTCACGCCGTCGTAGCTCGTCTTCACCCCCGCCGCGGTTTCGCAGTCGCTCGTCCACTCGAGCATCGCCTTGTCCTCGCTCTCGAGGATGCTGTGGAAGCGCGAGTGGATCGTCACGAACGACTTGCGGTACGCGTCCCAGAACTTGCGCGCGCCCTCCACACCGGTCTGTGGCGCGTGCTCGGTCGGGTTGCTCGTCCGGGCGTCATCCGCATAGAGCGAGGCGAGCGCGTCCACGTTCCCCGCGTCCTCCACCTGGCGTAGTGCAGCGATGAACTCGTCGGCGTTGGGCTTGGCCATCGTGTGATCCTGGTTCGGGTGTGCGTCAGGGCTTCGTGCCGATCGCCGCGGTCCAGTCGGCGACCTGCTCGGGCGTCATGTGGCCGAACGGCGCGAGCCGGCCGTCGGTGTAGCCCCACTCGGTCACGTCCGGGAGGTACTGCTGCCGCGACAGCATCGTGCCGCGGCACAGCCGCCCCACGTCTGCATCGGCGTCGAGCTCCGCCCCGACACGGGCGAGCAGGTCGTCCATCACCCAACGTGGGATGCGGGTCCGTTCGCCCGGATAGACGAAGCCGAAGAGGATGAGGTTCGTCAGCAGCACGCGCCAGTTGTCGCCGAAGCGGTCCAACACGCGCCGCCAGTCGAGCTGTTCGACGCGCGCGCGCAGCAGGTGCACGACGTCGCCACCGTCGTACCGCTCGCGCTCCATCACGAAGCTCTTCGACCAGAGCATCTCTTCGGCTGGCGCGACCTGCACGTCCATGCCGAGCACGCGGCGGCAGGGCGCGTGCTCGAACCACTCGGCGTCGACCGGCGCGACGCCATTGCCAGAGCCGAAGATCAGATCGACGAACTCCTTCCCCCAGAAGGCCTTCCCGAGCCAGTGGGGAAAGGTGAGCTCCGCGCGGAAGCCGGCCGCGTCGAGCACGTCGAGCGCGCGATGGATGTCGTCCTCCGCGACGAACAGGTCGAAGTCCTTCGTCGATCGCGGGATCCCCGTGACCGGCGTGAACGCGTACGCGCCGCCGACCAGGAACGGCACGCCGCCCTGCTGCAGCGTCGTCATGACGCGGCGGTAGACGCCCTGCGCGGCCGGTGAGGCCAGGTCGGCGCGGCGCGGTGGACGCTCGCGCGCACGGCGCTCGTCGTCTGGGGCAGCGGTCACGGAAGCGTCCGGCACGACGTCGGGTATGCGGGGGCGCGGAAGGAGCCGGGGGCGCGGACGCGCGCGGGCGGAACGGTTGTTGAATCCGGCCGGCACGAACCCCGGCCGGAACGCCCGAGCCGGGAGCGCGCCGACTGAGCATCAGCCATGCCCAACCTCCGTATCGCGGCGATGAGCGACGTGCACGTGACGAAGACGTCGCAGGGTACGCTCGCGCCGATCCTCGCACAGGTGGCCGACCAGGCCGACGTTCTCCTGCTCTGCGGCGACCTCACCGACTACGGCAACGCGGACGAGGCGCGCGTGCTCGTGAAGGAGCTGTCGCACCTGCGCATTCCAATCATCACCGTGCTCGGCAATCACGACTTCGAGGGCGGTCATCCGGAGCAACTCGTCGACGCGCTGCGCGACGCGGGCGTGATCGTGCTCGACGGCGAGTCGCACGAGGTCGGCGGCGTCGGGTTCGCCGGGGCGAAGGGCTTCGCCGGCGGCTTCGGTCGTGGCGTGCTCGGTGCGTGGGGCGAACCCACGATCAAGCACTTCGTGCAGGAGGCGGTGAACGAGACGCTGAAGCTCGAGACCGCACTCGCGCGCCTTCGCACGCGACAGAAGGTCGCGCTGCTCCACTACTCGCCGATCCGCGCCACCGTCGAGGGCGAGCCGCTCGAGATCTTCCCCTGGCTCGGTTGCGGGCGGCACGAGGAGCCGCTGCTGCGCTACCAGGTG
>DASWUT010000071.1:0-2775 GCA_036401455.1 Gemmatirosa sp.
CCCGTACGCGATCGCGCCGGCCAGGATCTCGTCGTTGGTGGCGCAGACGCCGTGCGTCATCTCGTGCAGGATCACACCGGCGCGCCCCGCGGACACACCGGCGAACGTGAAGCGTTGCACCTTCGAACCGAAGTACGCGGAGCCGAGGAACACGTGCACGAAGTGCGTGTCGGCCTCGGTCTCCCGATCGCCGTGCAGGTAGTATCCCGCATCGAAGGGCATCCGCTGCACCAGCCGCGGCGTCCCGTTGGGGTCGGGCACGGGCTCCATGGCTCCGCGCGACACGGGGGGGACGTTGTCACCGCGGTAGTACAGCTTCATGCGCTTCGCGGTCGCGCGCAGCTGCGAGACGGTCATCAGCACGCCCTGGTAGCGCGCCGCGTTGAACGCGCCGAACCAGCGTTCGTAGATGGCGCGCTGCGCGACGTTGTGCGGCACCAGCGTGAGGTGGCGCAGGCAGGACTGCACGAGCGGGAGGTACTCGCGCGCGCCCTGCAGCGCCCGGTCGCGCTCCGCGGGCGTCGCGTACTGAAACGAACTGGCGAGCGAGAAGTCCGCATCCGCCGCGGGGGCGACCGTGCCCGTGATCGCGACGAATTCCTGGCGGATCGTCGCCGCGCTCATCGTCCGGACGCGTTCCTTGTACGCCTGGAACGTCGCCGCGTCGGGCCGCATCGACGCGCGCACGAGCAGAAGCGCGCGTCGGTCGTTGCGCAGCGCGCGCTCCGTGGCACTCGAGAGCGGGTGCCAACCACCGAACGCGAGATCCGCGCTGAGCGTCGCGACGTCTCCGTCGGGGAGGGGGCCGAGCCAGGCTTCGATCCGGCGGACGACGACGTCGCCCGCCGCGAGGTCGGGAGCGAGCCCGCGGGCGGCCATGACGGCTTCCTGCAGGCGGAGAACGGCGGCCTTGGGCATGGCACATTCCGGCTGGCGAGTCGCGCGGCCCCGACGGGTCGCGGCGGCTCGCGCGAACATACGGCGCCCGACCGGCCCCGCAAGCGCGCGTCGGCGGCGGGCAGCGTGACCGCCGCCCGCCGCGCGCTCACGCGGTTGCCGTGATGCCCGCCAACCGTTCCACGGCGGCTTCGATGGTCTCCTGCCGCTTACAGAACGCGAACCGGACCATGCGCGACCGCTCCCCCGCCGGCAGGAAGCTCGACACCGGTACCGTGGCCACGCCGACCTCGCGCGCGAGCCAGTGCGCAAACGTCCGGTCGTCGTCACCGGAGTGTGCGTCGTAGCCCGCCAGCACGTAGTACGCCCCCTCGGGCGGCGTGAGCGTGAACCCCGCCTCGACGAGTGCGCCGCAGAGCAGGTCGCGCCGCGCGCGGTAGTCGGCGGCGAGGTGGTTGTAGTAGTCGGCGTCGAACGCCATCCCGACCGCGCCCGCGGCCTGCAGCGGCGCGGGCGCGCCGACGGTGAGGAAGTCGTGCACCTTGCGGATCGCGTTCGTCGCTGCTGGCGGTGCGATCGCGTAGCCTAACCGCCAGCCGGTGCAGCTGAACGTCTTCGAGAGGCCGGAGATCGTCACCGTGCGCTCGCGCATCCCCGGCCACGTCGCGATCGGATGATGGTGACCCGCGTAGAGGATGTGTTCGTAGATCTCGTCGGTGAACACCCAGGGCACGTCGTACTGCTGCACCAGCCGCGCGACGAGGTCCATCTCCGCACGCGTGAACACCTTCCCCGTCGGGTTGTGCGGCGTGTTGAGGACGAGCGCCTTCGGCCGCCGCGCGAGCGCCTCCGTCAGGCGCGCCTCGTCGAGCGCCCACGGGCCGGCGCCCCCGGCGGGCGGGAGGAGCGGGACGTACACCGGGGTCGCGCCGGCGAGGATCGCGTCGGGGCCGTAGTTCTCGTAGTACGGCGTGAGCACGACGACCTCGTCCCCCGGGTCGACGAGGGCCAGGAACACCGACGCCATCGCCTCCGTCGCACCGCACGTCACGGTCACCTCGCGGTCGGGGTCGACCTCCAGGTCGTACCACCGGCGGTACTTCTCCGCGATCGCGAGCCGCAGGGCGGGGTTCCCCCAGGTCACGGCGTACTGGTTGACGTCGCCGTGGATCGCCGCGCACGCCGCGTCCTTCATCGGCGCCGGCATCGGGAAGTCGGGGAAGCCCTGCGCGAGGTTGATCGCGCCGTGCTGCTGTGCGACGCGGGTCATCTCGCGGATGACGCTCTCGGTGAAATTCGAGGCGCGGAGTGAGGTCACGGCACGGGGGGTGAAGGGGCAACGACGGTCGGCGGGAAACGAGTCCGCGGACCCACTCCCGTCAAGCACACGGCGTCGCGCCCGTCTCTCATCTCTGGTGCCATGACCCTCCGCACACGCCCGCTCGGCCACGACGGTCCCGCCATCACCCTCGTCGGCTTCGGCTCGTGGGCCGCCGGCGGCCCCGGGTACGCCTTTGGCTGGGGCGCGCAGGACGACGACGCGTCGGTCGCCGCGATGCGCCACGCCGTCGACCGCGGCGTCAACTGGATCGACACGGCGGCCGTCTACGGGCTCGGCCATTCGGAAGAACTCGTCGGACGCCTGCTGCGCGAACTGCCCGCGAACGACCGTCCGCTCGTCTTCACGAAGTGCGGCCTCGTCTGGGACCCGGCCAACGCCACCGGCGAGATCAAGCGCGATCTCCGCCCGGACGCGATCCGTCAGGGGTGCGAGGACTCGCTCCGCCGGCTCGGCGTCGAGACGATCGACCTGTTCCAGTTCCACTGGCCCGACGAGACGGGCACCCCGATCGAGGACTCGTGGGGCACCATGCTCCG
>DASWUT010000072.1:0-6431 GCA_036401455.1 Gemmatirosa sp.
TGCAGATATCTGCATGGAGGCCCCGGTGCGTACGACCCTCGACCTGAACGACGCGCTCCTCATCCGCGCCAAGGCGGAGGCCGCACGGCGGCGGACCACCCTCACGCGACTGATCGAGCGCGGGCTCGGGCTCGTGCTCGAAGCACCCCCCGAGGCCGAGCCGCCGCGCGAGCCGTTCGTGTGGCGCGTGACCTCGGGCGGCACCCTCCAGCCAGGGATCGATCCGTCGAGTAACGCGTCCCTGTACGCCGCGGCGGACGAGGATTGGGCGATGCGGCAGGCCGGGCTCCTGCCCTTCCGCGACCCGGACGGGTCGCCGGAGTGACGCCCGACGTCAACGTCCTGCTGGCGGCCGACCGCGACGTGCACCCGCACCACGCGACGGCCGCTCGCTGGCTCACCGGGGTGGTCGCCTCGGCGTCCGCGGCCGACCCCCTCACCCTGCTGCCGTCGGTGGTGGTCGGCTACGTGCGACTCGCCACGGGCGGCCGGGTGTACCGCCCGCCGACGCTCACCGCCCGGGCCCTCGCCAACGTGGAGGCGTTGCTCGCGCAGCCGGGCGTGCGGCTCGGCGCACACGCCGGCGAGTGGCCCCGGGTGGTGGAACTCTGCACCACACACCAGCTGGCCGGCGACATCCTCACCGACGCCTGGATCGCCGCCACGGTCCTGCATCTCGGAGAGCACCTGGTCACCTTCGACCGCGGCTTCCGCCGGCTCCTCCCGCCGCGTCACCTTACTGTCCTCACGCCCTGAGCGGCCCGCCCCGGTGAAGCTCCACTTCGAGCCCGACCTCGACTACCAGCAGCAGGCCATCGCCGCCGTCGCAGACCTCTTCCGCGGCCAGGAGGTCTGCCGCACCGAGTTCACGGTCACCCGCCAGGACGCCGACCCCGCGCAGGCCTCGTTAGGCCTCGACGCCACGGACCTCGGCGTCGGCAACCGCCTCGCCCTGCTCGACGACGAGCTGCTCGCCAACCTGCGGGCCGTGCAGCTGCGCCACGGACTCGCCCCGAGCGCGTCGCTCGCCTCGCGCGACTTCACCGTCGAGATGGAGACCGGCACGGGCAAGACCTACGTCTACCTGCGCACCGTGTTCGAGCTCAACAGGCGGTACGGCTTCACCAAGTTCGTCGTCGTGGTGCCGAGCGTGGCGATCAAGGAGGGCGTGTACAAGACGCTGCAGATGACCGAGGCGCACTTCCGCGCGCTCTACGCCAACACGCCGTTCGAGTTCTTTCTCTACGACTCGGCCAAGTTAGGCCAGGTGCGCAACTTTGCCGCGAGCGCGATGGTGCAGGTGATGGTCGTGACCGTGGGCGCGATCAACAAGAAAGACGTCAACAACCTCTACAAGGAGACCGAGAAGACCGGCGGCGAGCGGCCGATCGACCTCGTGCGCGCCACCCGCCCGGTGATCATCGTCGACGAGCCGCAGAGCGTCGACGGCGGGCTCACGGGCGCGGGGAAGCAGGCACTCGCGGAGATGCACCCGCTCTGCACGCTGCGCTACTCGGCCACCCACAAGGACGCCCACCACCAGGTGTACCGCCTCAACGCGGTCGACGCCTACGAGCGGCAGCGCGTCAAGCAGATCGAGGTCGCGTCGCTCGTGGCCGAGGGGGCGCACAACACGCCGTACGTGCGCGTGCGGTCGGTACGCCACCGGCCCAGGTTGGAGGCCACGGTCGAGTTGTATGTGCGCTCGAAGGGCGGCGACGTCGCGGCGCGCGACGTGAAGGTGCGCGCCGGTGACGATCTGCGGCAGGCCACCGGGAACCCGCTGTACGACGGCGTGCAGGTGGGCGACATCGACACCCGGGGCGACGGTGCCGTGGAGGTGCGCGGCCCGGAGTTGGACGTCACGCTCGCCCGCGGCGAGGCGCACGGCGGGGTGGACGAGGACGGGCTCCGCCGCCTGATGATCCGCCGCACGGTGCGCGAGCATCTCGACAAGGAGCAGCGCCTGCGCCCGTTAGGCGTGAAGGTGCTCACCCTCTTCTTCGTCGACGTGGTCGGGCACTACCGGCGCTACGGCGCGGACGGCACGGTCGCCAAGGGCAAGTACGCGCTGATGTTCGAGGAGGAGTACCGGCGCGAGGCGGCGAGCGGCCGCTACCGGTCGCTCTTCGACGCGGCCAACCCGGCGCCCGATGCCGCGGACGTGCACGACGGGTATTTCTCGCAGGACCGCGGCGGGCGCGCGGTGGACACGAGCGAGAGCAACGCCGGCGGGCGCGAGGCGGCCGAGCGGGCGTATGCGCTGATCATGCGCGACAAGGAGCGGCTGCTGTCGTTCGACACGCCGCTGCGGTTCATCTTCTCGCACTCGGCCTTACGGGAAGGGTGGGACAACCCCAACGTCTTCCAGATCTGCGTGCTGCGCGAGATCGGCAGCGAGACGGCACGACGGCAGACGATCGGGCGGGGCTTGAGGCTGTGCGTGGACCAGAGCGGGGCGCGGCGGCGGGGCTTCGACGTCAACACGCTCACCGTGGTCGCCACCGAATCGTACGAGGCGTTCGCCGCGGGGCTGCAGCAGGAGATCGAGGACGCGACCGGCGTGCGCTTCGGCGTGGTCGAGCGGCACCAGTTCGCGGCCGTTCCCGTCGCCGATCCGTCGGGCGCGGTCACGCCGTTAGGCGCCGGGCACTCCGAGACGCTGTGGCGCGCGCTGGTCGAAGCGGGGTACCTGGACGGGCGCGGGAAGGTGCAGGATGCGCTGCGCACGGCGCTGCGCGGGAACGCGCTCGCACTACCCGGCCAGTTCGAGGCGCAGCGGGCGGGGGTGACGGACGTGCTGCGCAAGGCGGCGGGGCGGCTGGAAGTGCGCAACGCGGACGAACGGCGCACGATCCCGACCCGTCGCGCCGTGCTGGAGAGCGAGGAGTTCCGCGCCCTGTGGAACCGGATCAGGCACAGGACCACGTATCGCGTCGCGTTCGACAACGACGCGCTCGTGGCAGACTGCATCCGGGCGGTGCGGGAGATGCCCGCGGTGCCGCGGGCGCGGGTGACGTCGCGCACCACCGACCTCGTGATCGACGCGGGCGGCGTGCGCGCGGGCGATCGCGTGCGCGAGAGCGCGCCGATGGAGATCCGGGAGCAGGACGTCGCGCTTCCCGACGTGTTGACGGTGCTGCAGGACGCCACGCAGCTCACGCGGCGCACGATCGCGCGGGTGCTGGTGGACGGCGGACGGCTGGACGACTTCCGCGCCAACCCGCAGCGCTTCATCGCGCTCGCGACCGAGGCGATCAACCGCACCAAGCGCCTCGCGCTCGTCGACGGCATCCGCTACCGCCGGCTTGGCGACACGGACGTGTACGCGCAGGAGCTGTTCGCGTCGGAGGAGCTCACCGGGTACGTCCGACAGAACCTGGTCGCGTCCACCAAGTCTCCGTACGAGCACGTGGTGTACGATTCGGGCGTCGAGGCCGCGTTCGCCGAGTCGCTGGAGCGGAGCGAGGCGGTGCGCGTGTACGCGAAGCTGCCCGACTGGTTTCGGGTACCAACACCGTTAGGCAGTTACAACCCGGACTGGGCGGTGCTCGTCGACGACGGCGACGGAGAGCGGCTCTACTTCGTCGTCGAGACCAAGGGCGGGCTCTTCACCGACGACCTGCGCGACCGCGAGCAGGCGAAGATCGACTGCGGCAGGGCGCACTTCCGCGCGCTGGCGGATGCAGAGGGCGACGGGGCCGCGAAGTTCGTGGTCGCGACGACGCTCGACGACGTGTTCGGGCAGGTCTGAGCCCCCTGATCCATGCCCGCCCTCCGCCCCGACAACCCGCTCATCGTTCAGGGCGACCTCACCGTGCTCGCGGAGGTCGACGCACCGCGCTACGCAGAGGCCCGCGACGCGCTCGCGCGGTTCGCCGAGCTGGTCAAGTCGCCCGAGCACGTGCACACGTACCGCATCACGCCGCTCTCGATCTGGAACGCGTGCGCCGCGGGGGTGCCAGTCGAGGCAATCGCGGGCGCGCTCGACGAGTACGCGAAGTATCCCGTGCCCGCGCACCTCGCCGCGCGCGTGCGCGAGTTCGCCAGCCGGTACGGGCGCGTGCGGCTGGAACCCGATCCGGCCGCCGACGCGCCCGGCGCCCTCGTCCTCCGCGCGAGCGACGTCGCGCTGGCCGAGGCGCTCGCGCGCGGACGCGGGCTTGCCGGGCTGCTCGCCGACCGCGCGGGCCCGGCCGCGTTCCGCGTGCGCGCCGCCGATCGGGGGCGCCTCAAGCAGGCGCTCGTGCGCGCGGGCTATCCGGCCGAGGACGTGGCCGGCTACGCCGATGCCGAACCGTTAGGCGTGGCGCTGCGACCCGAGACGCGGGCCGGCGCGCCGTTCGCCCTCCGCGCGTACCAGCGCGACGCGGCCTCGAGCTTCTACGCCGACGGGTCCGCGCGCGGGGGGTCGGGGGTGGTCGTGCTGCCGTGCGGCGCGGGAAAGACCGTCGTCGGGATGGCGTGCATGGCGGCCGTGGAAGCGTCGACGCTCATCCTGACTACCAGCGTCACCGCGGTGCGGCAGTGGATCGCCGAGCTGCTCGACAAGACGACGCTCGCGCCCGAGCAGATCGGCGAGTACACCGGCGACGCCAAGAGCGTCCGCCCGGTGACCGTCGCCACGTACCAGATCCTCACGCACCGCGCCCGGGCCGACGCGGGGTTCACGCACCTCGCCCTGTTCGAGGAGCGCGCGTGGGGGCTGATCGTCTACGACGAGGTGCACCTGCTGCCCGCGCCGGTGTTCCAGGTGACCGCGGGACTGCAGGCGCGCCGCCGGCTCGGCCTCACGGCCACGCTGGTCCGCGAGGACGGGCGTGAGGACGACGTGTTCGCGCTCATCGGGCCCAAGAAGGCCGACGTGCCGTGGAAGCTGCTCGAGCGGCAGGGGTGGATCGCGACCGCCGTCTGCCGCGAGGTGCGCGTCCCGCTTCCCGACGAACTGCGGCTGCCCTACGCGGTGGCCGAGTCGCGCGACCGCTTCCGGCTCGCGGCGGAGAACCCCGCCAAGGCGGAGGTCGTGCGCGGCATCCTGCGCGAGTACCCGGGCGAGCCCGCGCTCGTCATCGGCACGTATCTGGACCAGCTGCGAGAGCTCGCGGTCACGCTCGACGCGCCGCTACTCACGGGCGCCACGGCCCAACGCCGGCGCGACGCGCTGTTCGCCGCGTTCCGCGCCGGCGAGCTGCCCGTGCTCGTCGTCTCCAAGGTCGCCAACTTCGCGGTCGATCTGCCCGACGCCTCGCTCGCGGTCGAGGTCTCCGGCACCTTTGGATCGCGGCAGGAAGAGGCGCAGCGGCTCGGGCGGCTGCTGCGGCCCAAGGCGGGCGCCAATCAGGCGCACTTCTACACCGTCGTGAGTCGCGACACGGTCGAGCAGGAGGTCGCGCTGCGGCGCCAGCTCTTTCTGTGCGAGCAGGGGTACGCCTACGAGATCGTCGACGCATGAAGCTGCTCGACGTGCAGTGGCCGACCGTGCTCGGCGACCTCGCGCGCTGGCAGCTGCTCCCGTTCGCCGCGCGGCGCGTCGCGCTCGACCAGCTGAAGCCGTCGGCCGATGTCGCCGTCGCCGGACTCGGTGGCGCGCGGGACGCGCTCATCCGGGCGGGGCTCGCGCGGATCGACGCCGCGGGGCGGCGCGCGCGTGTTCCCGAGGACGCCCGCGAATTGGTGCGGGTGCTGCGCGCCGCCGACCGCCACCGCGTGTTCGACGCGCCGGTGCCCTACACGCTCGTGCACTACCTCGAGGAGCACTTCACGAGCGAGGACGTGCAGCGGTTGGGCGGGCACGCCGGGTACCCGTCGGCGTTCGCGAGCCGCCCCGCGCTCGCCGCGCACGTCGGCTCCGAAGCGTGGGCGGGCGACCTGCTCGCCGCGGACGACGACGACGCGCTCGCCCGCTGGGCGACGGCGCGCGGCGTGGCGCTGACCGAGCCGCGCGACGAGTCGCTCGACGTGCTGCGCGCGATGCAGCGACTCGTCCGCACGCTGCTCAACGCGGCTAACGGGATGCCGCTCCGGGACGTGGTCGCGCACGCCGGCACGGCGGTGCCGGCAGGTGGCGACGCGGCAGATACCGTGGCCGTGCTCGCCGATGCGCTCCACGCCGGACTGCGGTTCGCGGTCGTGCTGCTCGGGATGCGCGGCGAGGATCTCGAACCGCTCGTCGGGATCTGGCCGCCGGCGGCCGCCGAGCTGCGCCAGCCGGCTGCCGCGCCCCCCGCGCCCGTTGTGCCGGACGAGACGTTCGACCTCGCGGTACGGATGGAGGACATGACGACGGTGCTCGCCGCGGCGGCCGCCGACCCGCTGCGCCTGCGGGCGAACGACCTGGCCGTGTTCGCCCGCACGCGCAAGGGGATCGACGAGCGGCTCGTCGCGCTGCCGGCGTGGGGCGCCCCGGTGCTGCCGCCCGACGCGGAGGCGCG
>DASWUT010000073.1:0-11129 GCA_036401455.1 Gemmatirosa sp.
CATCGCCGGCGGCGACCCGTCGGACCCGCTCGCGCGCGCAGGGACGTGGGACGGCGCCCCGCGCGGCACGCTCCGCGACGACGCGCTCGCCGGCGTCCGGCTCGGGCTGGTCGACGTGCACGCCCCGCGCGCGCAGATGACGGCCGACGCGTTAGGCGTGTGGGATCGCGCGGTGGGCGACCTGCGCGCGGCCGGCGCGACGGTCGAGCCGTTCGCCCCCGCGGTCACCCGCGTGAACTACCGCGACGCGTTCGCCGAATCGGCGCGGGCGCGCGGCGATGTGCCCGTCGACGCGGACGCACCGGCGCCCACCGGCAACGCCCTGCTCGCCTACTTCGCGCGACGCGCGGGCGACCCGGGCCTCGGCGACGCGCGCGCGGCGGTCCGCCGCGGGTACGCCGCCTACCGCGCGTACTACGACGTACTCCCCGCGACGTTCGAGGCGTGCGAGCCGCTGCTCGACCGGCCGATGGTCGACGATCCGGCTGGGCGCTCGTTCGCTCGCTCGCGCGCGGAGGTCGTCGCCGCCCTCGCCGCGTCGATGCGCGCCGCGGGCGTCGCGGCGATGGTCTACCCGACGATGCCCTTCAGCGCGCCGCGTGCCGCGGACCACTGGCCCGACGTCCGCACGCCGCTTGGCTTCGGTAACTGGCTCGGCCTGCCCGAGGTGTCGGTTCCCGCCGGACTCGGGGCCGACGGAATGCCCGCGCTCAACCTGTCGGTCGTCGGATTGCCGGGCGAGGACGCGCGGGTGCTTGCGGTCGCGCACGCGTACGAGCGGCAGTCACGGCGATTCGTCGCACCGCCGCGGTGACGTGCCGGCGTTGGTGCATTCACACTCAGACGCGAGGACGCGATCAGTGCCTGACAACATCTCCGGCCCGGCCGACGACCCGTACGATCTCGACCGATTCGTGCGCGCGCAGGTGGGCGACTACGACCGCGCGCTCGCCGAAGTCACGGCCGGCCGCAAGCGCTCGCACTGGATGTGGTACATCTTCCCCCAGTTCCGCGGCCTCGGTCGGAGTTCGATGGCCGAGCGCTACGCGATTGGAAGCCTGGCGGAGGCGGAGGCGTACCTCCGCCATCCCGTGCTCGGCCCGCGGCTGGTCGCGTGCGCCCAAGCGGCACTCGGCGTCGCGGGACGGTCCGCGTCCGACATCTTCGGCTCACCCGACGACGTGAAGCTCCGCTCGTCGATGACGCTGTTCTCGCACGTGTCGCCCGCGGGGTCCGTCTTCGAGCGGGTGCTGGACCGCTACTTCGATGGGCGGCCCGACGCCGCGACGCTCGACCTCGTCGGGCCGCGCGCAACGCAGTAGCGGGTCGCCGACGCGTTGCGCGCCGGTGCCGCGGCTGGCGGCACCTCGGGCCGCGTGGTACGTTCGCCGCGCCCCCGAGCCCGGAGCCCGCCCCATGTGCCCTCGTCGTGACGCCCGACTCGCCGCGTCCGTCGCCGTGCTGGCGCTCGGGCCCCACGTAGCCGGCGCCCAGCAGCCCACAGCCGCGCCCGCAGCGACCCCGGTGCCCGCTGCCATCGTATCCCCCGCCGGAGTGCCGGCCGCGGTGCACGGCGTGGTGTACGGCGTGGTCTACGACTCGCTCACGCGCGAGCCGCTGGCCGGGGCAACCGTGCAGAACGTGCGCGCCGGCGATCTGACCGGAAGCCGCTCCGTCGCCGCGGACTCGATGGGGGCGTTCCGGATCGACTCGCTCGCGCCGGGGCGCTATCTCGTCGGCTTCTCCCACCCGCTGCTCGACCTGTTGCACGTCGAGGCCGCGCCGCGGCTGGTCGAGGTCGGGTCCGGCGGCGACGTCGTCCGCGTCGACCTCGGCGTACCAGCGCTCGCCCGCGTGCGCCCGGTGCTGTGCGGGAGCCCGCAGGCGCCGACCGATTCGTCCGGCCTGCTCGCCGGACGCGTGCGCGACGCGGCCGACGACGCGCCCGTCGCGCACGCCACGGTCGTCCTCACCTGGTCGGAGCTCACCTTCGGACGCGGCGGGCCGCGGGTCGAGCGCCGGCGCGTCCCCGTCACCACCGGGCCGGAGGGCCGCTACGTCGCCTGCGGCGTGCCGGCCGGCGTGGAGCTCGTCGCGAGCGCGGCGGCCCCGGGGCGCGCGAGCGGCGAGGTGGCGCTGGACGTGCCGACGCTGGGGTTCGTCGTGCGCGACTTCCTGCTCGGCGACTCGGCGTCCGCCGTCGTGGCCGCGCCGGCGGGCGCGCCGCTGGCGCGCGGCACCGCGCGCCTGACCGGGACCGTGCGCGACACGGCGGGCCGCCCGGTACCCCGGGCCCGGGTCCGCGTCTGGGGCACCGCCGCCGAGGCGGTCACCGGCGCCGACGCGGCGTTCAGCCTCGCCGGGCTGCCCGCGGGGACGCGCACACTCGAGGTGCGGGCGATCGGCTTCGCGCCCCAGCGGGTCGCCGTCGACCTCGCGCCCGGCCGCGCCGGCACGGTCGACGTGCGCATGGGGCGTCCGGTGCCGACCCTCGGCCCGGTGACCGTCTTCGGCAAGCGCGTCGCAGCGTCGCCGCTGGTCCAGGGATTCCTCGATCGGCGGGCCCACAGCGCCATCGGCCAGTTCCTCACGGCCGAGGACTTCGTGCGCCTGGAGCCGGTCGACGTCGTCAGCGCGTTACGCGGGCTCGGCGGGCTGAAGGTTGTCCCGAACAGCCGGATGGGGTCCACCGTGCTCGGCTTCACCCCGGGGGGGCGCCCCTGCCAGGCGGCGGTGTTCCTCAACGGGCTGGCCCTCGACGCCGACGACGAGATCGACTTGCACGTCAGTCCGCGGGACGTGGCCGGCGTCGAGGTTTACCGGACCCCAGACTTCGCTCCATCCCAGATCCCTGGCGTGCAGAAGATCAACTGCTCTGTCGTGATGATCTGGACCCGGTAGCGGCGGATCGCTGGGCGCGACCCCGCCATTAGCCCGGCGCGCCCCTCGTAGCGGCCGCTCGCATCGCGGCCACGTCCGCGTCGGTCGGCGGTCGCACCTTCAGGACGGTCTCCTTGCGGATCTCCACCGTGCCCGGCTTCGCCCCGCGCGGCTTCGAGACGTGCCGCCCTTCGGTCATCGACACGGCGACGATCCCGCCCGTGCGCGCCTTGCTGTGATACGCCGCGAGCCCCGCCGCGGTCTCGACGGTTGCGCGGTCGGGCTCGCGGTCCGCGGGCACGCGCAGTACCACGTGGCCGCCCGGCATGCCGCGCACGTGGAACCACCGATCGCGCGGCGCCGCGAGTTTGATGCTGACATAGTCGTTGGCCGCGTCCGTCCGGCCGGCGAACGCCTGCCAACCGTCGGGGAGGTCGTACGCGAGCACGCCGGGCGGGATGCGGACGGCGGGACGGTCAGAGTCTGCCATTGGGCGCGTTGGGCGCGTTGGGCGCGGTGCGAGGGCCGAAGCGGGTTCCGCAGAGCGACCGGCGATCGCGTCGGGCAACCGTGGACCCCCGCGTTCGCGGGAATGACGTCGACCGCGGGTCGTCGCCCCCCGGACGCGGGGGGCCAGGTCGGTTCACCCAATTGCAAATCGCTCTACCGATGGTGTGATCGGGCGGGTACACCCGAACGGACCGTGCCGCATCAACCGGACGTCGTCGCCACGCCGACTGAAGTCACCACTGCGTCGCCGCCGAGCCCGTCATCCGGCCGCGTGGCGTCGAACGGCCAGCCGCGCGTCCGCCACGCCCAGGCCAGGAACGCCACGCAGCCCAGCCCCAGCACGCCGACGCCAAACGCGATCACGCGCGGCTGCGTGGTCGCGAAGACGAAGCCCCACCCCAGCAGCGCGACGAGCGCCGGGACCGGGTAGAGCCACATGCGGTACGGTCGTGGCATCGCGGGTGCGCGTCGGCGTAGCAGCATCAGCCCGCAGACCTGTCCGACGAACTGCACCAGGATGCGCGTGACGATGAGCGCGTCGATCACCGTGCCGAGCGAGAAGCTCCCCGCGACGATCGAGAGCGCGCCGAGCACGAGCAGCGAGACGTGCGGGAACCCCTTCGTCGCGTGTCGGCGTGCGAAGACGCGAAAGAAGTACCCGCTGTCCGCCGCGGCCGCCGGCACCCGGGAGTAGCCGAGCAGGAGCGCGAACACCGAGCCGAAGGTGGTCCAGAGGACGAGCAGAGTGAACGCCGTCGCGACGCGCGGGCCATACACCCGCTGCATGAACACCGAGACCACGAACGCCGACGCCGCGTGCGACTCGGCGGGCACGAACTCCCGCCACGGCACCACGCCGATGACCGCGAGGTTGATCCCGAGGTAGATCACCGCGACGGCCGCGGTGCTGATGAGGATCGAGCGTGGAATCACACGCCCCGGATCGCGCACGTCGTCGCCGATGTAGCAGACGTCGGAGTAGCCGAGGTAGTCGTAGATCCCCACGCGCGCGGCCGCCCCGAGCCCGAGGAAGAAGCCTAACGAGAAGGTGAACGCTCCCGGCGGGAAGTCGAACGCGAGGCGCCGGTCGAAGTGCAGCGCGCCGGTCGCGATCACGGCGAGCACGGTGACGAGCGTGCCAACCCAGAGGAGGACGGTGACCCGCGCGATCGAATGGATGCGTCGGTAGAGGAGCGCGACGTTGAGCAGCCCCACGCCGGTGACGAGCGCGATCGTTCCGACGCGCGTGAGCCCCGTCCAGACGTAGCCCGCGTAGTCGGCGAAACCGATGTACCCCGAGGCGATCTCGAGCGGCCCGCTGAGCACGAACTGCCACACGAACAGGAACGCCATCAGCCGCCCGACCCGTTCGCGCCCGAAGGCCTCGCGCAGGTACTCGAACGAGCCGCCCGACCCCGGCATCGCGGCGCCGAGCTCGCTCCAGACCATCCCGTCGCAGACCACGACGATCAGTGCGACGAGCCACCCGAGCATCGCCTGCGGCCCGCCGAGGGCCGACATGAGCAGCGGGATCGTAATGAACGGCCCGACGCCGATCATGTTCGTCATGTTCAGCGCCGTGGCCGGGAGCAGGCCAAAGCGGTGGCGGTCGACCGGCGGCCCAACGGGCGGCCCGTTGGGCCGCCGGTCGACCGAACCCTCGTCGTGCGTCTCGGGCTCCGTGCGCGTGGACTTACGCCGCCGTGGTGGCGGTGCGCCGACGCCAGGTGAGCACCCCGACCAGCCCGACCCCGAGGAGGGCGACCGAGGCAGGTTCTGGCGTCACGGCCGTCGTCACCCCGCCCCCGACGTAGTCCCGCGACCTGCTCGCGGTAGAAACCGACGCACCGTAGTCGACTGCGCCGGTGGAATCGACGCCGTTGCTCCACACGTTGACGACCTGTCCGCCCCCGATGTTGAAGAGCAGCCCGTACACGTCCAGGAATCCGCCGTGCGGCGGGTAGTCGGAGCCGGTCTGCGGCGAGCCGCCGGGGCCGGGCCAGACCAGGTTGTCGTACGTGACGTACCCGCCGCTCTGCTTCGGCAGCCCGGTCGCCACCGCGAACCGGCTGAAGTCGATCGGCGCGGCGACGTTCCCCTGCTCCGGCGTCGCGCGTGTGATCGCCACGAGGGATCCGACCGGCGCGCCGACGATGTGCAGGCCGTTGTTCGTGTCGAAGAAGGTCCCGCTGATCCCGGTGACCTCGAACGCATTCGGGTACTTGGCGTCGGTCAAGGCTCCGTAGGTCAGCACGAGCGACCCGCCGATGCCTGGCCCGTTGAAGGTGAAGCTGTAGGTACTGGCGCGTGCCACCGGGGCCATCGCCGTCATTGCGGTCAGCGTCATCAGCCCTGCCACCAGCAGACGTGCGTGTCGCATACCTCGCTCCTGTGTTCCACGGTTGAAGGACGATCGGTGCGGCGAATCTACACTGGATAGTTCAGGGCAGAACCGTGGAGGTGAAGTCGCGACGAAGAAACTGACGTTTGTCCGAAGGGTGCACCGCACCGCCGTTGTCCTGGTCCTGGTGGCGTGACACGTCAGCTGCCGACGCCGCGGCCGCGACGCGCAGCGCGTCGTGTGTGAGCTCGCGTGGGGGCACCAAGTCGTGCACGCCGCCGCTGCGCAACCGTCAGCCCAGCAGGCACGGTGCCAGCGCCGGTCGAGCTGATCGAGAGCGTTCACGGTGGCGAGGTGGACTCGAGCGCGAGCACGTCGTAGTGGGCCGCGTCGGCATCGTATCGGGCCAGCAGCGCCTGCGCGGCCGCGGGAACGACACACCGTTCGTACGGCATCCCCGCGAACGCCACGACGGCGTCGATCGAGCTGAAGAACATCGTCGTCACGAACTCGACGCCGTCCGCGACGTCACGCCGGTCGACTCGCATCCCGTGATACCCGCGGAGTTGCCGCGCCGTGATCCCAGGCACGATGGTCGTGAGCAACAGTTGCTGGTACGCGTCGGCGTTCGCGGGGGTCGTCCAACCGTGCCAGATACGGCTGATCATGGGAGCGAATGCGAGGGGTTGGACGGCACGGCGATCGGTCGGCGTCGAACCCGGCGACGCCGGAACGCACGGGCGCGATCCAAAGGGCGAACCGGTGGACCGTGATAGGTAACGCGCGTCCGGAAGCCGCTCGTGCGCGCGACGGAACACGGTCACGTTCGAGCGCGCCGCACGAAGTGGCCGGCACTGCACCGCCGAGGACGTGCACGAGCGCGCGCGCACCAGCTTGCGCGGTGATTTCGCCACCGTGGTCGACGCTGCAGACGTGCTCGCCGCCTTGCGCTGACGGTCCCGCCCGGCGCGTCCGATCGTCCGCGCCTGAACGGGCGGCGTACGCGGCGTGCGTCGGACCGCCCCGATGTGCCCAACGGACACACCGTCCGCTGTGTACGACGGTGCCGCCGCTCACGATTCACGGGCCCGGAGCGGCGGCGGCGCGGATCCCGTCGACGAGGTCGAGCGGCGCCCCGCTCGGTTCGACCGCCACCGAGACATGACCACCACGCACCGGGACGACGATCTGGAAGAAGTAGCCGTACCGAACGACCACGTACTCAAGTCCGCCGCAGTCGATACGCCCGCGCTGACCGACGAGCGTGAGGAGCGTGGGATTCACGATCAGTTCCTCGTAGCGATCGGACTCCGACGCACTCGCGTTGGGCGCGACACGGGCAGTGAGATCGAGTTGACCGTCGACGTACGTCGCGACGTAGCGGACGTCGGGCGACAGCGCGAACAGTACATCGAGCGCGGCGGCGCTTCAGTCCTGAGGTGCCGGAGCCTTCGACGCCATCACGCGGGCGGGCCGTGCGAACGTGCCCGCGCGGTCCGCCCGCCGACGCTGAGCGCTGCCGGACCGTGATGCTCGTGCCGACGCCGTACCCCTCGTCCGCCCCGCGTGCGATCCAGTCGGCGACGACCGGGGACGTGGTCGACGCCGACTCCCGCGCCGGCGGTCAGAAGCGAACGGCGAGCCCGATGCTTGAGACTGGGACGACGCGGCCGTAGCGGGAGATCTGCTGCTGCGTCGTCGCCTGCTGCGCGCGGAGGTCCGACTGCAGCGCGGGGTTGCCGGCTGCGTTCGACGCGTTGAGCGTGAACGTGGGCGCGCCGATCATCGCGCCCACGTCGGCGACGAGGGCGACTGCGGACTTGCGCGCCGGCGTGCCGAACCCGAAGCCCACGTACGGGGCCGCGGGGCGCATGGCCAGCTTGCCGCCGAGCTGCCCAAGCTCCGACGTCGAGTACGCGTGGTGGTTGAGCGTGATCGTGCCGTCGGTGCCGGGGAGCGCGGCCGCCGTCACGCGCGGCCCGTTGAGCACCACACCGCCGGTGAAGTGGAAGGCGCCGCGCGCGGACGGAAAGAGGTCGGCGAGGACCGACGCGCCGCGCAGCTGCACGCGCCCGGCGTAGGCGATGTTCGAGACGGTGCGGTTGACGTTGAACGAGCTGCCGAAGTAGCCCGCGCGCACGGCGAGGTGGTCGGTGACGAGCTTGCCGACCTCGACGCCGGCGCCGAGCGTGCCCGCACGCATCGTGACCGCGGCGTCGAGGTGGTGGAGAGTCGCGCGCGGCGAAATCGCCGGCCGGTCACCCGGTTCGGCGGCGCTGGCCGCGGAGTCCGCGCCGGAGGCGACCGTCGCGGGTTGGGCGTGCACGCGCGGCGCGAACGCGACGAGTGCGAGCGTGGCCGTGGTCGCGGCGACGGCGGGGTGGACGCGGGGACGGGCGATGAGGGGAAACATGGGGCGGGGCTCCTCGGGTGAGGTGGGGAGGGGAGAAATGCCTGCACCCCAGAGCGCGGAATCCCGCCGCGTTTCGCCTCACCCTGCGCCGATCACGTCGCGCCTAACCGGGCGAGCGCGCGCTCCGCCGCGACGACGTACGGCTGGAGGACCGGGTCGGCGTGCCGCCACGTGTCGACGACCGCGCGGTAGTTCAGCGCCGCCTCCGGCACGTCGCGGCGCCGCTCGGCGAGCCGCGCGCGCGCGAACCGGATGCGGATGTCGTGAGGCCGGACTGCCTCCCCGCGCCACTCGCGCAGGATCCGTTCGGCTCCCGCCGCGTCGCCCGACGCGGCCCGAAGCTCCGCCTCGACTTGGCGGTCGAAGTCGAAGCACCCCTTGCACCAGGTGCGCGGCAGCGCCGCGAAGCGCGCCAGTGCGGCCGCGCTGTCGCCGCGGAGGAGGGTGCGGTACGCCCCGGCAGCCGCCGTGTCGTACCGAGCCCACTCGCGGCCCGCGCCGTCGGTCGTCGGGGCACGGAGCACGGAGTCGGCGCGGTGGCGGAACGCGCCGAGGTGCGCCGTGTCGCGGTGCGCGACCCACCACGGCAGGGCGTAGTTCCGCAAGGTGGCGCCGGTGCGGAGCCAGTCGTCGAACACCCCCGCGGCGACGCGGTCGGGAACGGCCCCGAATGAAACCAATTCGGCGAACACGCGGCCGCCGCTGCCTGGACGCCCCGCGCTGTCGCCGAGCGCACAGAGGGCCTCGCGCAGGTGGCCGCGGTAGGCGAGGCGCGTCGCCAGCGCTGGCGCGGGCGCGAACCCGCCGGCACACCGGTGGACGAGTACCGTGTCCGTGCCCCGCCGCTGGGCGATCACGCGCGACAGACGCACAGCCACCTCCGCCGAGTCCGCCCAACGGTCGGCCATGTTCCGAGCGGCCGCGAGCACGTCGAGCGTGTCGCCCGCGAGCCGGCGCATGGTATCGGGCGCGTGCGCGGTGCGCGGGTCGGTGATGGCGGTGAGCAGCCGCGCGCCCTCGGCCTCGACTCCGCTCGGCTGGAGGGCCACGTACGCCCGCAGGTACCGCATCGTACGGTCGCGCCCTCCGTCGACGTACGCGAGTTCGATCGGGTGCGGGTACGAGAGCGCGAACCCCGAGTCCTGCCGGATCGCGACGTCGAACGTTGTAAGGATGTCCGTCGTCGTGGTGCTCGCGGGGCCCCGGCCGAAGTGGTATCCCGCGTCGGCCAGGACGTACGCGGCCTCGGCGTCCCCGGGGTAGTCGTGCGCCGCCTGTTGCGCGGTCGTGACGAGGCGCCGCACGTAGCCCCAGTAGGCGCTCGCGGCGACGTGCGGGGCGCGGGACGCGGCGTCGACCGCGGCCGTGAGCGAGTCGGTGAGGACGAGCAGACTGTCGCGCGGCGGAAGCCCGTGATTGTGAGCGCCCGCGAGCGCGTGGTAGGTGTCGACGATCGAATCGTCGCCCGTGCCGCGCCACCCGAGGGCGACCGCGACTCGGTGGTACGCCAGCGCGCACCCCGAGTCGAGCGCGACGGCGGCCTCATAGGCCGTGATGGCGGAGTCCCACTGCATGCGGCGGAAGTACTGCTCACCGCGCAGGTAGCTCGTCACCGCGGGCCACGACGAACTCGCGCACCCGAACGCCGCGTGCCGCGTCGCCGCGACGCGCACCGACGCCCCGAAGCTGGCGAGGAGTCCGCGCGTGAGCGAATCGCTCACCGCCTGCAGCGCGACGTCGAGCACGGGCGACGTGGTCGTGGTCTGGACCTCGTCGACGACCGTCTCGAGCACGACGTCGACCACCTCCGTCTCGACCCGCACGGCGCTCGGCGTCGTGCGCAGCACGCCGCCCATCACCACGTACCGCGCGCCGGTCCGGTGCCCCAGCGCGACCGCGGCGGTGCGGTCCGTCACCTCGGGCTGGCGCTCCACGTCGCCGGCCGGCGTCGAGGCCCGGAGCGGTTCGGCGGCGTCGAGGCGTCGTGCCAGCACCAGCGGCAGATCGACGCCCCAGCGCTGAAGCCCGGGCTCGGCCGCGGCCACGTGGAAAGGCGCCACCGTGATGAGCGGCGCCGTCGGCGGCGCCACGCCCCGGACGAGGAGCGCGGCCACGACCGCGGCGAGCGCCGCGCCGAACGCGACCGCTGGCCGGCGGCCGGGCGCGGCGACGGGCACCGCGCGCGAGCTGGTCCCCTGCGCCCGCGCGAGTGCGTCACCGAACTCTCGGGCGGTCGCGAACCGCTGCGCGGGGTCCCTGGCCAGCGCGACCGCGACCGCCTCGTCGACCGCGGCTGGGACGTCGCCGCGCAGCACGCGCATGGACGGCCGCGGCGCGACCTCGTGCGCGGCAGTGCCGTCGTGGGACGCCTCTCGGCGGAACGGCAGTCGCCCCGTGAGCATCTCGTAGAGCACGCAGCCGAGCGAGTAGACGTCCGCGCGTCCGTCGAGTGAGCGGTCGCCGGCCGCCTGCTCGGGGCTCATGTACGCGACCGTCCCGACGGCGAACCCGCTGCCGGTGAGCGTGTCGCCCGCGACGTGCCCGATGCCGAAGTCGGCGACGACGGCGTGCCCGTCCGAGAGCAGAATGTTTTCGGGCTTGATGTCGCGATGGACGATCCCGTGCGCGTGCGCGTAGGCGAGCGCGTCGGCGACCTCGCACCCGATGCGGAGCGCCTCGTCGAGCGTGAAGCGTCCGGCGCGCGTCAGGTGTTCGCGCAGGGTTTCCCCGGCGACGTAGGGCATCACGTAGTACAGGATGCCCCCCGCCTCGCCGGAGTCGTACAGCGGCAGGATGTGCGGGTGGACGAGCCCCGCGGTGATCCGGATCTCGCGAACGAAGCGCGCCCCGCCGAGCGGAACGGCGGGCCCCGGTCGGAGCACCTTCACGGCGACCGAGCGTGGGTGTCGGAGGTCGGTCGCGAGGTACACGGTCGCCATGCCCCCGCGCCCGAGCACGCGCTCGATGGCGTACCGGTCCGCGAGC
>DASWUT010000074.1:0-7501 GCA_036401455.1 Gemmatirosa sp.
CGTTCGTGACGACGCTGTTCCTGGGCGGATGGGACATCCCGTTCACAACCTGGGACAACGTGCCGCCGTGGACGCTTCTGAAAACGATCGCGACGTTCGCGTTCTTCGCGGCGAAGGTGCTGTTCTTTCTCTTTCTGTACATCTGGATCCGCTGGACGCTGCCGCGGTTCCGGTACGATCAGCTGATGGCGCTCGGCTGGAAGTTCATGCTCCCGGTCGCACTCGGGTACGTGGTCGTCGTCGCGACGGCCGTTCTCGCCCTCGACGTGTTCGGCATCCAGCCGGGGACGCTTGCCTTCACGGGCGCGCTGTTCCTGATGAACCTGCTGCTCGTCGCGGTGCTCTTCATCGTCGTCGATCGCGGCCGGCTCATCAGCCCCGCGAGCGCCCGCGCGCGGACTCGCGAGATCGAGCGCCTGCGGGGCCTGGCGCGGGCGCGGGTCGCGGCGATGCGGGACCCCGCGTTCCGCGATCCGGCGCTCCGCGATCCTTCGTCCGTTCCATCCGCCTAACGGCGGCCATCCGACATGGCAATCACCGTCAAGGTCCTCGACCGTCCGGTCGAGCAGGTCAGCTACGTGCGCGCCACGCTCACCGGCATGGCGAACACGATGCGCCACCTGCTCAACCCACATAAGGTCACGACACAGTACCCCGAGGAGAAGGAGACGCTCTCGCGCCGGTGGCGCGGCACGCACCGCATGCTCACGACCGAGACCGGCAAGGCGAAGTGCGTCGCCTGCGGGCTGTGCCCGACGGTCTGCCCGGCCAACTGCATCAAGCTCGTGCCCGGTGAGGACGAGGACGGCAACCGCTACCCGCTGCTGTTCGAGATCGACGAGTTCCGCTGCATCTTCTGCGGCTACTGCCAGGAGGTGTGCCCGGAGGAGGCGATCCACGTCGGGCGGCACTACGAGAATTCGGAGTACAGCCGCGAGGGGATGGTCTACGACCTCGAGCGCCTGATCGCGCAGACGCACCCCGTGAGCGAACTGTGGGACCCCGCCGATCCGCGCGGCGAGTGACGACCGTCCAACTCTGCACGCGATGACCGGTTTCGAGCAGTTCTTCTTCTACCTCTTCGGGCTGATCGCCCTCGCCTCGGCGCTGCTGTTCGTCACGCGCAAGAGCCCGGTCGCGGCGGCACTCTGGCTCGTGAGCACGATGTTCTCGCTCGCGGCGCTCTACATCCTCCTGGACGCGCAGTTCGTCGGCGCCGTACAGGTGCTCGTCTACGCGGGCGCGATCATGGTCGTGTTCCTGTTCGTCGTGATGCTCCTCAACCTCGGCCAGGCGGACGCGGCCACCGAGTTCCGGGCGAACGGGACGCGCATCGCCGGCGGATTCGTCGGGCTCGCGCTGCTCGCCGAGCTCCTCGTCGTGGCGCTCGGGAAGCTGCCGCCCGACCTGGGGCTCGGCGTTGCGAGTCCGGGCACGGCCGTCGTGAACGGCGACGAGAACGTGATCGCGCCGGTCGCGAGCGCGCTGTTCACGCAGCACCTCGTCGCGTTCGAGGTCACCAGCCTGTTGCTGCTCGCCTCGGTCGTCGGCGCGGTCGTGCTGGCCAAGCCGCGGAGGGACGCGTGATCGCCCAGGCGCTCGTCATCGCCGCCGGCCTCTTCGTGATCGGCGTCGTCGGCGTGCTCACGCGCCGCAACGCGCTCGTGCTGTTCATGTGCGTCGAGCTGATGCTCAACGCCGTCAACCTCACGTTCGTCGCCCTCTCGCGGCTGCACGGCGGGACGTTGGGCCAGGCGTTCGTGGTGTTCGTGATGACCGTCGCTGCCGCCGAGGCGGCGGTCGGGCTCGCGATCGTGATCGCCGTCTTCCGGCATTTCGGGACCGTGGATCTGCGCAATATCTCGCTCCTTCGCGGCTGATGGGCGCCGCCTCGATGCACCCGCTTGCGGGCGGTCCCGCCGCGCTCATCTGGCTGCTGCCGGTCCTGCCGCTGCTCGGCTTTCTGATCAACGGTGCGCTCTCGCTCCTGCCGGCCGCGCGGACGCATGGCCGCGGTGCGCCCGAGGGCGCGGGCGGGACGGACGACATCCACGGCGGCCCGGCGCACGACGCGCTCGCGCCGTACGCGGGGCTCGTCAGCATTATCGGGCCGACCGTGATCGGGCTCGCCTTCGCGCTCGCGGCGACGGTGTTCGCGTCGATGCTGGCCGTACCGCGCGCCGCGCTCGTCGCCGCAGGTCCGTATGTGGCGCGGTACGCCGAATGGATGCCGGCGGGCGACCTGCACGTGGACTGGGCGTTTCAACTGGACCAGCTGTCGATGGTGATGATCCTCGTGATCACCGGCGTCGGCACGTTGATCCACATCTTCAGCATCGGGTACATGCGGCGCGACCCGGGCTACGCGCGATACTTCGCGTACCTGAACCTGTTCGTCGCCTTCATGCTCGTGCTGGTCCTCGGCGCCAACTACCCGGTGATGTTCATCGGGTGGGAGGGCGTCGGGCTCGCGTCGTACCTGCTGATCGGGTTCTGGTTCGCGGAGTCGTCCAACGCATCCGCCGGACGGAAGGCGTTCATCGTGAACCGCGTCGGCGACTTCGGCCTGCTGCTCGCGATGTTTTTGCTGTTCGCGAACTTCGGCACGCTCGACTTCGTCGCGCTCAACCACGCGTACGCGGCGCTCGCCGTCGGGAGCTCACTCGCGACGCTCATCTGCCTGTTCCTCTTCCTCGGCTGCGCGGGCAAGAGCGCGCAGATCCCGCTCTACATCTGGCTGCCGGACGCGATGGCGGGCCCGACGCCCGTGTCGGCGCTGATTCACGCGGCGACGATGGTTACCGCGGGCGTGTACCTCGTCGCGCGGAGCGGCGTGCTGTTCGCGCTCGCGCCAGCCGCGTCGCTCGTTGTCGCGCTCGTCGGCGCGATCACGGCGCTGTTCGCCGCGACGGTCGGGCTCAAGCAGTGGGACATCAAGAAGGTGCTCGCGTATTCGACGATCTCGCAGCTCGGCTACATGTTCATGGCTGCGGGCGTCGGTGCGTACACCGCGGCGGTGTTTCACCTCGTCACGCACGCGTTCTTCAAGGCGCTGCTCTTCCTCGGCGCGGGCTCGGTGATCTACGCGCTGCACGAGGCGTATCATGCGACGCACCGCGACGACGAGGACGCGCAGGACATGCGCAACATGGGCGGTCTGCGGCGAACGATGCCCGTGACGTTCGTGCTGATGTGGGCGGCGACGCTCGCGATCGCCGGCGTGCCGCCGTTCGCGGGCTTCTTCTCCAAGGATCAGATCCTCGGTGCGGTGTTCGAGCGGGCGTCGAGCTCCTCGGCCTTCCGCGAGCTGTCGTTCCTCGGCCTCAGCGGCTCGGCGTGGCTTTACGTCGTGTACGCGATCGGCCTCATCACGGCGCTCCTGACCGCCGTCTACATGACGCGCATGATGCTCTACACCTTCCACGGCGCCAACCGCACCGGCGAAGGTGAACGCCCGCACCTGCGCGAGGCGCCGTGGGTCATGACGGCGCCGCTCGCCGTGCTCGGCGTTCTCACGGTCGTCGGCGGGTGGCTCAACATCCCGGCGATCGCGAGCTTCGCCGGCCCGGTCGGCGCGCTCGATCGCTGGCTCGACCCGGTCGTCGGCGCACCGTCGGCGTCGCTCGCCGGCGCGCGAGCTGGTGCCGAACCGCATGCCGCGTCGAGTCCGGAAGCGATGCTCATCGGCGCGGCGGTCGCGATCGCGATCCTCGGGATCGTGCTCGCGGTCGTCCTCCTCAAGCCGGCGCGACTCGTCGCGAAGGACGCGTACGCCGCGCCGGAGTCGGGAGTCGAACGGACGCTCCGACACGCGTACTACGTCGACGAGGCGGTCGATCGTGGCATCGCGCGCCCGCTCATGACGTTCTCCCGCAATGTGCTCTGGCGCGGCGTGGACGGCGGGATCATCGACGGGCTGTTCGTACGCGGGTCGGCACTCGCCGCGCGCGGCGCCGGCTGGCTCGGCTCGCAGGCGCAATCGGGCAGTGTCGGGAACTACGCGTGGGTGGTCGCGGTCGGCGCGCTCGTCGTGATCGGTGTGGTGGCGTTCGGATGATGCGCGACCTCCTGGCTGGCACCGGCCTGAGCGCGTGGGTACTCCCGGCGCTTCTCACGTGGCCGGTCGTCGGGGCGGCGCTCGTCCTGCTGCTCGCCGTGCCACGGGCGGACGACGCGGACGGTGCTGACGGCGCAGACGTGATCAGTGGCGGGCGCGATACCACAGCCGACACGATCCGTACGCCGCGCGTGCTCGCGACCGCGGTGCTCATCGGCGAGGCGGTGCTCGCGCTCGGGCTGTGGACGATCTTCGACCCGACCGCGGCCACGTGGCAGGCCCGCTTCGATCTGCCGTGGATCCCGGCTTGGGGCGCGCGGATCTCGCTCGGAGTCGACGGGCTCTCGCTCGTCATGGTGATGCTGACGGCCCTGCTCATGCCGGTCGCGGTGATCGGCTCGTGGCGAAGCGTGCGCGAGCGCCCGGCGTCGTACTACGCGTTGCTGCTTGCACTGACGACGGGGATCATGGGCGTCTTCGTCGCACGCGACCTGCTGTTCTTCTATCTGTGTTGGGAGCTCGTCCTGATCCCGATGTATTTCATGATCGGGATCTCGGGTACGGGCGAGCGGAGCGCGGCGAGCCTGCAGTACTTCATCGTCGCGACGCTCGGCTCGCTGCTGATGCTCGCCGCGATCGTGGCACTGTGGAGCGCCGCGGGGCAGCACGGATTCGACATCGACCAGACGATCGCGGCGGCGCGCGGAGCGATGTCGTTCTCGGAACAGCGTTGGCTGTTCCTCGGCTTCTTCGCCGCGCTCGCGATCAAGAGCGCGTACTTCCCGCTCCACAGCTGGTTGCCCGCCGCCCAACGCAGCGCGCCGACGAGCGCGGCGGTTGCGCTCGGAATCAAGGTCGGCACGTACGGGATGATCCGGTTTGCGTTACCGCTGTTTCCGGCGGCGGCGCTCGACCCGACACTGCGCATCACGATCATCGGCGTCGCCGTGGCGGGGATTCTGTATGGCGCGCTCGTCGCCTCCGTGCAGCCCGATCTGCGCCGCCTCGCGTCGTACGCGTCGGTCAGTCACCTCGGCTTCGTCGTCCTAGGAATCTTTGCGCTCACCGCGGAGAGCCTGCAGGGCGCGATGCTCGTCATGCTGAGCCACGGAATCTCACTCGGCGCGCTGTTCGTGCTCGCCGGGATTCTCGAAGACCGCACGGGCACGTCGGCGTTGGACCGCTTCGGCGGGCTCGCGCGCACGCTGCCCGTGTTCGCCGTCGCGATGGTCGTCGTGGCGCTCAGCGCGCTCGGTCTACCCGGTACCAACGGATTCGTCGGCGAGTTCCTCGTTCTCCTCGGCGCGTTCCGCAACTTCCCGGGCCTCACGCTCATCGCGACCGTGGGCGTGATCCTCGCCGCCGTGTACCTGCTCGGCGCGTTGCAGCGCGTATTGTTCACCGCGCGGCGCGAGCCCAGCGCGGAGGTGCCCGACGGCGAGTCGCGCACCATGCGCGTCGCCGACCTGGACGCGCGCGAGCTGACCGCGCTCGCCGCGTTCACGGTTGCGATCGTCTGGCTCGGCGTCGCCCCGGCGCCCGTGTTGCGCCGCATGGAAGGTCCCGTTCGACGCATCGTCGATCAGGTTCAGAGCGGTGCGATGCCACGCGCCGTGACGGCCGCGCTGGCACCGAGCCGCCCCCGCCCGCTCGTTCCGTGAACGGTACGCTGACCGGTTTCTCGACCGCCGCGCTCCTCCCCGACCTCGTCGTCGGCGTCGGCGCGCTGCTCCTCCTCCTTTGGAGCGCGGCCCGGCGCGACGACGACATCGACGCGTCGCGAGGCGCCGCGCTCGGCGTCGTCGGCGTCTGCGCGGCCGCACTCGTCGCCGTCGTGCTGCTCGCGACGGGACGCGTCGTGCCCGCCCCCGTGCCGGGGATCGCGACGGACGGATTCCGGTGGGGGATCGACGCGGTGATCCTCGTCGGCGCGGCGCTCAGCGCGCTGCTCGCCGGCGACGACGCGCGCGGGCGCGGGATGGCGCAACCCGAGGCGTTCGCGCTCGTGCTGCTGTCGGTCTCCGGGATGCTTCTGCTCGCGGCGGCGCGCGACCTCATCCTCGTATTCCTCGGCATCGAACTCATGTCGATCCCGGTGTACGTGCTCGCCGGGATCAATCGACGGAGCGCGCGGTCGGCTGAGGCAGCGCTCAAGTACTTCCTGCTCGGCGCGTTCTCGACCGCGTTCCTGCTGTACGGCGTCGCACTGATCTATGGCGCGACGGGCGCGACGGACGTCGACGCGATCGCGCAGGCCGTCGCGGGCGCGCCGGGTGCGCTGCCCCCGGTCGTCCTCTGGCTCGGGATCGGCGCGGTCATGGTCGGGCTCGGGTTCAAGGTCGGCGCGGTGCCGTTCCACATGTGGACCCCCGACGTGTACGAGGGCGCGCCGACGCCGTACACGGCGTTCATGGCGGCGGGCGTGAAGGCGGCGGCGTTCGCGGCGTTCGCGCGCGTGCTGGTCGAAGGGATGGGGGGCGAGGTCGAGCGCTGGCACCCGATGCTCTGGTGGATCGCGGTCGTGACGATGTTCGGCGGCAACCTCGTCGCCCTCACGCAGCGGAGCGTGAAGCGAATGCTCGCCTACTCGAGCATCGCGCACGCGGGCTACCTGCTCGTCGCCATCGTCAGCAATTCGGCGCTCGGCAGCTCGGCGCTCGTGTTCTACCTCGCCGCGTACACGTTCGCGACCGTCGGCGCCTTCGCCGTCGTTCAGGCGCTCGGCGGAACGCCGGAAGGCGATGCCATCGAGCGGTGGAACGGGCTGTTCCGCGTCAGGCCGCAGCTTGCCGTCGCGATGGCGGTGTTCATGCTCGCGCTGCTCGGCTTTCCGATCGCGGGCGGGATGGGATTTTTCGCGAAGTGGTACGTGTTGCAGGCGGCGCTCGCGCCCGTCGCGCCACAGCTGCCGCAGTCGCGCATCGCGATCCTGCTCGTGCTCGCGAGCGTGATCTCGGCCGGGTACTATCTCAACATCGTCGCGCGGATGTTCATGCGCGGCCGCGATGCCGATGCCCCGCCGGTCGCGCCGGCCCCGGCGTGGACACGCGTCGTGATCGGCACGTGCGCCGTGGTCCTCCTCGTGCTCGGGGTCTATCCGACGCCCGCAGTGCAGGCGGCGCAGTCCGCCGCACTGCGCCCGGCGATGCGGACACGGGGAAACCGCACCGTGTCCGCGCCATCGACGGCCGTTTCGCACCTCGCGCGCGGCATCCGCGACAGCTCGGTCGCCGTTCTTCCCTGAGCGGTTCCCTCCCTTACGTCTCGCCGCGCCGGAATCGGGCGGTCTCACCCACGCGCACTGCATGACGGCCGTCCCCGCCCTCAATCGTCAGATCTTCCGTCAGTCCGACGTTCGCGGCATCGTCGGGACCGACCTGACCCCCGATGTCGCCCGTGCGTTAGGCCGCGGGTACGCCGCGCTCCTCGCCGAGCGCGGCCTGA
>DASWUT010000075.1:0-4047 GCA_036401455.1 Gemmatirosa sp.
CGAAGCTGGCCCCACCCTCGCTCGCGGCGGATGCCGCGGGTGGCACGCCAGGCGGCAGCGTGGTAACCGTCGTCGTCCGCGTCGCCGCGTGTGGGGGCGGTGCGGTTGCCGCGGGGGCTGCCGCCGCGGGGGCGGCGACCACCGGCGCGGCCGTGACGACGGCGTTGCGGCGTCGGCGCTCCGCGGCGTCGGTGCTGTCGATGTGCTGGGCAACCGCAACGGATGGCGCGACGGCGCGCGATGCCTGGGACGTCGCGTTCGATGATGCCACGTTGGGCGACGCCGCATGCGGGGGTGCCATGCTCGGCGGCGCAACGTTAGGCGTCATCACGCTATGTGTCGCCGTGTTGGGCGTCGGCGTGGTAGACGACGCCGAGGTGGACGATGTGGTGGTTGGCGGCGTGGCACGCGCCGACGGTGCGGCGGCGACGACCTGCGGCGCGGACGGGGCGGCCGACGGCGTCGCGGATGCCGGTGTGCGTACCGACACCGTGGGCGACCCGGACGGCATCACCGACACCACCGAGGTCGGGTCGCACGCAGGCAGCCGGCCGCGCAGGTCGGCCACCTGCTGCCGCGTGTACGTCTCGCTGCTCCGCGCCCACGTGGCCGCGTCGGCGAGCGCGACACACCCGCCGCGCGTGTCGCCCAGCTCCAGCCGCGCCCGCGCGAGCCAGTACGCGGCCTGCGCGCGCGCGGGATCGTCCGGCCGCTCGCGCACGAGCCGCGCGAGCGCCGGTTCGGCCAGATCCGGACGGTCGCGCGCCAGATCGAGCTGCGCGATGCGCACGGTCGCGTCTCCGACCCGCGGAGAGTTCGCGAACTCGTCGATGATCCGCCGCAGGTCCTGCTCCGCCCGCGCGCCGTCGGTGCCGAGCGTCGCGCGCCACCAGAGCGCCTCGGCCAGCGCGGGCGAGCCCGGCGGCGACGCGGCGACGAGCGAGTCGGCGACCGCGCGGCCAAGTGCGCCCTGGCCCTGCTCGACCAGGCGGCGCGCCCGCTCGTAAGGCCCGACCGCGGGCCCCGACGTCGCGAGCGCCGGTGGGGGAACACGCTGCGCGGTGGCGGAGCGTGCGACCGACGCGCCAACGGCGCAGGCGGCCAGCACGCGGGCGATCCGGGGCGAACGGGCAGTCCGGAGAGGCACGGCTCGGATCGGGGCGAATCGTGGGGTGAAGCAGAGAACGACGGCACGCGGCACTTGAGGAAAATAGGCCGTCCCCGCCGTCCGTCACGGCCGCGCTACCGCGGCGTCACCCGCGCGTCACCCGCGCGGGACGCCCCGCTCCTGCGGCAGCGCGCAGATCCCGAGCACCACCGTCGTCAGCAGCTGCGCGTCTGACGACACGCCGGTCTCCTTGAGTGCGATGTCGGCCTGCAGCAGCTGCTCGAGCGCGCGGTCGAGCGCGGGCGCGGTCCACCGGTCGACGGTCGCGGTCCACGCGCGCACGGCGTCGCCCCACGGGCGGCCGGTGTACGCGTTCCCGACCTCCTTCAGCAGCGTCATGAACCCGTCGGGGCCGTTGCCGGCGAGCGTCGCCACGCTCACCCCGCGCGCCCGCCGCGCTTCACCCCACGCGAGCGCGAGCGTCTGCGTGGCGAGCGCCATGACCGCGGTCACCGCGCTGCTCTTGGGGAGCGACAGCACGTGCGGCACGAGCCCGGCCGCCGCGCGCGCGTCCTGCCGGGCGACGGCGTCGAGCAGGTCGGCGAGCGTCTCGCCGCGGCGCACGCCGACGATCGCCGTCACGGCGTCCTCGTCGATCGTGAGCGCCTCGGGCGACCGCCCCTGCGCGTAGCTCGCCAGCTTGTCGAGCTCCGCGGCCAGCTGCGGCAGGTCGTTGCCGACGGCCGCCTGCAGCAGGCGTGCGGCCTCGGGGGTGATGCGCGCGCCGAGCGTCGTGCTCGCGTGGTGGGCGATCCAGCGCAGCAGCCGGTCCTCGCGCAACGGAGCGAAGTCGAACGCGGCCGCCCCGGCGCGGGCGAGCAGCGCGCGGTCGACCTTCGCCCCCGCGGGCGCGACGAGCAGCAGGACCGTGTCGGGCGCCGCGCGTTCCAGATACCGGTCGAGCGCGGCGCGCGCGTCCTTCTTCAGGGCACCGGGGTCGCGCAGCACCACCGCACGCCGCGCGGCCATCATCGGCGGCGTCGCCAACAGGGAGCCGAGCGCCCCCGCGTCGGCCTCGGCCCCGCGCACCGTCTCGAGATTGAAGTCGCGTGTGGACGGGTCGACCGCGGCGGCGAGCAGCTGCCGCACGGCGTCATCCTTCCGGAAGTCGTCGTCGCCGTACAGGTAGTAAACCGGCGCGAACGTTTCCGTCGCGATCGCGGTGTCGAGCGGCTTGTGGCCGGTCGAGGCGGCAGGCAGGGAGGCGGAGGCCGGCATCGGCGGGAAGATACCGTGCGCGACAGGGTACCCGGCGGCGCGCGTCGGACGGCACGGTCGTGGACGACGGGAGCGCGCCGTGGGACCGAAAGAACTGGACGGGATTGACGGGATGTTGGGGATTGAGCTCGTGCGGGAGAGTCCGTCCTTCAAGAGTTCAATCCCCCAAATCCCGTCAATCCCGTCTAAATGCTCTTCCTCCCCTGCGTCCGACGCCGTGCGACGCTTACCGCAGCGCCGCCCGCAGCACCTCGCCGTCGAGCGGCTCCGTCGGCCGCACGCCTAACGCAGCGGCGAGCGTCGGCGCCATGTCGACCACGCGCGCGAACGCCGGGTACTCGCCCGGCCGGAACGCCCGTCCCCAGAACAACACCGGCACGTGCGTGTCATCGTCGTTGGGCGAGCCGTGCGTCGCGGAACTCGTGCCGCCCCAGTAGTAGAACGGCGCGAGCGAGACGAACGCCGCCGCCGGCGAATCGTCGGGCGTCATGTGCAGCCAGCGACGCGCGTAGACGTCGCCGGCGGCCGCGCGCGTGGCGAGATCGCGGCGCCGCAGCACGCTCGCCACGCCCGGCACGCGGCGCAGCGCGGCGACCATCGACGCGACGGTGCTGTCGGCGTTCACCCCGGCGCGGGCGAGCGCCGCGGTGTCGACCGTCAACATCCCGCTCTCGAACTCGAACCCCCCGCCCGCGACGCCGCGCGCGGCGAGTGCGACGCGCGCATCGGCGAGCACCGGCCCGACCTCGGCGTACCCGTGCCGCGGCGCGTTGGGCGGCAGCGAGAGCGACGGATACGGCTGCATGCCGTGGTCGGCCGTGAGCGCGACCACCACGCGCGTCGAGTCGCGCAGGGTGAACAGCGTGTCGAGAAACGCGCCGAGCGAGCGGTCGAGGCGCAGGATCTGGTCGTGCATCTCGCGCGAGTTCATCCCGTAGCGATGCCCGACGGCGTCGGTCGTCGAGAGCGACACGGCGAGCACGTCGGTCGCGGGTCCCGCGCCTAACTGCATCGCCCGCATCCCGGCGAGGGCGAAGGCGAGCGTCGCCTCGTCCATGAACGGGAACTCGGCGACCTCGCGCGCCGCGACGGCGGGATCGGACGCGAGGACGTGCGGAAACGTGTAGTCCGCGCCGCCGTTCTCGACCGGCACCGAGTCCGGCTCGGTCTCGATGGCGGGGGCGATCGGCGTCCAGGCGCGCCCCGCGTAGCGAACCGCGACCGCGCCCGGCCCGACCGACGCGCCCCCGCCCGCCGTGTCGCCGTCGAAGCGTCGCACCCACGTCGGGAGCGTGTCCGCATAGTAGCGACTGGTCACGAACCGGCCGTTGCCGCCGTACCAGAACACCGCCTGGCGCGACCGCCCCACGGGGAAGATGGCTCCGCGGTCCTTGCGCGACACCGAGAGCGCGCGCGAGCGCGGATCGGCGTCGCGCAGCCAGTCGACGAGCGTCGTGCCGCGGAAGCGTACCGGCGACGCCGGCCCGGTGAGGCCGCCGCCGAGCAGCGGGGCCGCCGGGTCCTGCACGCCGGCCGCGTTGCGGATGATGCCCGTGTGCGACGGAAAGCGCCCGCTCAGCGTCGACGCGTGCCCGGGCGCGGTCTCCGTGATCGCGTGGTCCTGGTGCGCGTTGATGAACAGCGCGCCGCCGTCGCGAAGG
>DASWUT010000076.1:0-5373 GCA_036401455.1 Gemmatirosa sp.
GGTCGCCGCCGGCGATGGCGGCGACGAGGAGCGCCGCATCGGCCACCGTGCGCGCGAGCGGCCCGTGCGTGTCGAGGTACGGCCACGTGGGGATCACGCCCGCGCGCGCCACCAGCCCGAACGTCGGTTTCATTCCGACGACGCCGGTGAACTGCGCGGGGATGCGGTTGGACCCGCCGTCGTCGGTGCCTAACGCTGCAAAGGCCAGCCCGCCCGCGACGGCGACCGCGGAGCCGGCGCTCGACCCGCCGGGGGTGCGCGTGCCGGTCGGGTCGTACGGGTTCAGCACCTGGCCGGTGTGGCTGCTCGTGCCGTTGCCGTGGTAGGCGAAGTCGTCGGCCGCCGTCTTGCCGAGCACGACGGCCCCGGCCGCGCGGAGCCGCGCGACTTCGAGCGCGTCACGCCGCACGGGGTCCGGGAACAGCCGCGCCCACTCCGCATTGGACCCCGTCGTGGGGAGGCCGGCGACGTCGTAGATGGCCTTCGCGAACACGGGCACGCCGTCGAGCGCGCCACGCACCCGGCCCGCGCGCAGCCGCGCGTCGGCCGCGCGCGCGTCGTCGAGCGCGGTACTGGCGAGCGCGTCGATCGCGCGCCACGCCATCCCATCGCTGCGGCACCGGTCGAGTGCGCGCGCCGTGACCGCGGTGGCCGTCCACGCACCGCGCCGTCGCCCCGCCTGGTACTCGGCGATCGTGCCGGCGAGCGGGTCGTCGTCGCCGCGCTCCGCCCACGACGGGACCGGAAGCAGCGCGAGAGCCGCGAGTTGGGCGAGCACGTCGCGTCGGGTCGGGGGCATGCAGGCGCGGGCGGGGGAGCGCAGCGAGGCGGAACGCAGGTCGGGAGCGCAGATCGGGAGGGCCCGAATGGTGACATGCCGCTACGTTGTCGTCACCCAAAAACCCGTGATCGTGCGTGGGCGAGCGTTCCCGCGCCGCACGGTCGAGGATGATGTCCACGGTTCCACCGTCATGATCGCACACGAGACGACGTCGCGCATCCCACGCCCGCGTTCGACCGGTCCTCAACCGCGCAGCCGCACGGCCCACGGCGCGCGCGCCACGGCCGTCGCACTCCTCCTCGCGGCGCCCGCCGCGCGCGCGTCCGCGCAGGCCGAGGTGGCGGCGTGGGGGAACGTCGCGGGGCTGCGCGTCCAGGGGCAGCTGATGCCGTTCGAGACGAGCGTCTGCGCCCTCGGCCCCGAAGGCGCGATCGTCGCCCGCACGGCGAAGGAGCGGCAGCGGCCGACGTTCGCGCGCGACGGAGCGCGCCACACCGTGACGACGCGACTCGGCCCGCTCGCGATCACCGAGGTCGTCGAGGACGGCCCGCCGGGCACTGCCACGCTCGACCTGCGCGTCACGGCCGACTCCGCGGCGGCGACGGCGGGCGCGTACCTCTGCGTCGACGTGCCCCGTGCCCGGTACGCGGGCGGGCGCGTGACGATGGTCGGCGCGGGCGCGACGCCTGCGGTCGCGATTCCGGCGCGCGCGACGGGCGACACCGCGACCGTACGCGCGACGGCGCGCGGCGTGCGCATCACGGCGCCCGCGCAGCACCTCGCGCTCACCTTCGACGCGCCGGCCGCGGTGCTCGTCCGCCCGGTCCGGCGCGACAGCACCGTAGACGTCGTGCGCGTCGCAGTGGCGATCCTCGCGGCGGGCGCGAGCGTTGGGCAGAGCGGCCACGCGATGATCACGCTGACCGCGGGCGGCACGATCGACCGACGTCCCGTGACGCTCGCGCTCGACTGGGCGCATCCGGGCCCCGCCTTCGACGGCCTGGGCGGCAACTTCCGCATCCAGAACCCGCGCCTCGACCCGCCGATCGTCGCGTACAACCTCGCGAACCTGCGCGTCGCGTGGGGGCGGGTCGAGATGCCGTGGCGCGCGTGGCAGCCGGACGAGAACGCCGATCCCGCCACGGTCCCGCCCGACCAGCTCGATCCGCGCGTGCGCCAGGCGATGGAGATGGCGCGCATGCTCGGCGAGCGCCACGTGCCCGTCGTGCTGAGCGCGTGGTTCCCACCGCAGTGGGCGGTGTTAGGCGAGCTGCCGCACGGCGAGCCGCCGCCGGGCACGCCGCGCGGCAACGCGCTCGATCCGCAGAAGCTGCCGCGGATCTACGCGTCGATCGCCGCCTACCTGCGCTACCTCAAGGCGCACTACGGCGTCGAGCCCGCGTTCTTCTCGTTCAACGAGGCGGACATCGGGATCGACGTGCGGCAGACCCCCGACGAGCACGCGGCGTTCATCAAGGGGCTCGGCGCCTACCTCGCCGCACAGGGGATCGCGACGAAGCTCCTGCTCGGCGACACCTCCGACGCGACGCCGACGTGGTTCATCGAGCCCGCGCTGCGCGACTCGACGACGTGGCCGTACGTCGGCGCGGTGTCGTTCCACTCGTGGCGCGGGTGGAGCGACGCGCTGCTCGACTTCTGGGGGAACGCCGCGCGTCGCGTCGGCGTGCCGCTGCTCGTCGCGGAAGGGAGCACGGACGCGGGCGCGTGGCGGTACCCGGCCGTGTTCCGCGAGCCGGCGTTCGCGCGCGAGGAGATCACGCTCTACATGCGCCTCCTCGCCCGCTCGCGGCCGCGCTCGATCCTGCAGTGGCAGCTGACGAGCGATTACGCGATCCTCGCCGGCGGCGGACTCGGGGGCGACACGAGCGCGCTGCACCCGACGCAGCGATTCTGGAACCTGAAGCAGCTCGCGACGAGCCCGCCCGGTGCGGCCCTGCTGCCGATCGCATGCGGAACCCCCGACGTGTACTGCGCCGCGGCGGGCACGCCGGCCGGTGCGCTCGCAGTGCACGTCGTCAACGACGGCGCGGCGCGCGCGGCGACGCTCACCGGGTTGCCGCGTGGCCTGACGACGCTCCACCGCTGGACCACCGACGAACGGCGTGGCATGGTCGAGGGCGCGCCGGTCGCGGTCCGGGGCGGGATCGCACGCCTAACGCTCGACGCGCTCAGCTACACCTCGCTGACCGCCGGGCCCGGTGCGCATGGCAGCGGCGCTGCGGACGGCGGCGCATCGCCCGCGGCGGACGCGACGGCCGTCAACCGCCTCACGCCGGCCGAACGTGCGGCAGGGTGGCGCCTGCTGTTCGACGGGAAGACGCTGACGGGTTGGCGCGGGCTCGGCTACGACCGCGTGCCGCCCGGGCACTGGGTCGTCGCCGACGGCGCGATCCGAAAGGTCGCGAGTGGCCGGGTTCCCACGCAGGCCGACGGACAACCGCTCGCGGGGGGCGACCTGATGACGGTGGCAACGTACGGCGACTTCGAGCTGGCGTGGCAGTGGAAGGTCACGCCAGGGGCGAACAGCGGCGTCAAGTACAACGTCTCCGAACCGCTCTCCGCGTCGATCCCACCCGTGCATGCGGCGAAGGGGTTCGAGTACCAGATCATCGACGACGACCGCCATCCGGACGGCAAGCTTGTACGGCACAAGACGGGCGACCTGTACGACCTCGTCGCGTCCAACGACCGCAAGCACGTCCGGCCGGTCGGCGAGTGGAACGACTCGCGGCTCGTCTTCCGCGGCAATCACGGCGAGCACTGGCTCAACGGAGAGAAGGTCGTGGAGTTCGACCTCGGCACACCGCAGTTCGACTCCGCGCTCGTGGCGAGCAAGTTCCGCGGCATACCGTGGTTCGCCGAGCGACGGACGGGGCACATCGTCCTGCAGGACCACGGAGACGAGGTGTACTTCCGCGGCATCAAGATCCGCGAGCTGGACGCGCCGGCGCGCTGACGGGCAGGGCGGCGGCGAGCGCGGGCACGGCGAACGGCGCGCGGTACTCGCGCGTCAGCATCGCGTTCGCCTGCGCCGCGTACGCCCCCCCGAACCGCTCGGCCGGCACGTCGACGACGAGCGGGACGCCTAACGTCAGCGGCGTCGCGCCGAGGTCGACGTGGTTGGCGGCGAGGTGCTCGGCCATGCGCCCGTGCGCCTCGGCGAGCGCGGCGTCGCCGCGGATCGACTCGCGCAACTCGCCCTCGGGCGTCGCGCGGCCGAGGCGGTGCGAGACGTTGCCGAGGTGGCAGAGCGCGCTCGAGACGTGCCCTTCGGCGACCGGCCCGTAGAGGTCCGCGGTGCGTCGGCTGCGGACGACATCGATGAAGTTCTGCATGTGACGGTCGGTGCCGGCGAACTCGCGCACGACGCGGCCCGCGCGGTCGACGGCCTGCGCGGTCGTGTAGGTCGGCACGACGACGCTTCCGCCCTCGCAGTCGATGACGTTGCCGATGCTGACGCCGCGATACGCGTCCATGCCGGTGCCGCCCGCCTGCACGAGGCGCGGGTCGGCCGCCGCGTTGGTCAGGCCGGCGCGCGCGGGCAGGCCGCGCACCTCGAAGATCAGCGGCGCGGTCGCGTAGTCGTGCACGACGACCTGCGTGTTGGGTGTCTCGCCGTCATCGATGTAGCCGAGCCGGCCGCCGACGCTCAGCGTGTGGCGCGGCAGCGCGGGCTCGCCAAGGAACCAGCGCGCGACGTCCATCTGGTGGATGCCCTGGTTGCCGACGTCGCCGTTGCCGTAGCGCCAGAACCAGTGCCAGTCGTAGTGCACGGTCCCGTTGCGCGTGTTGCGGTGCGGCGGGACGAGGGGCGCCGGGCCGCTCCACAGGTCGTAGTCGATGGTCGACGGTACCGGCTGCGGGCCGCCGCAGCGGCCGATGCTGTCGCGGCGCTTGTAGCAGAACCCGCGCGCCGCCGTGATGCGGCCGAGGTTCCCGGCGCGCACCCACTCGACGGCCTCACGCAGTCCCTCGCCGGAGCGGATCTGCATTCCCGCCTGCACGACGCGCCCGTACTTCGCCGCGGCGGCGACGAGCTGGCGTCCTTCCCAGACGTCGTGCGACACGGGCTTCTCGACGTACACGTCCTTGCCCGCCTGCATCGCCCAGATCGCGCCGAGCGAGTGCCAGTGGTTGGGCGTCGCGATCGTGACGGCATCGACGTCGGGGTCGGCGAGCAGGTCGCGCAAGTCGACGTACGTCTTCACGCGCGTCGTGACACCGCGGCCGGCGAGGGCTGCCGTCGTGCGGTCGAGGACGGCCGTGTCGACGTCGCAGAGCGCCGCCACGCGCACGCCCGGGATGGCCGCAAGGCTGGCGAGGTGGTTCTGGCCGCGCCCGTTGAGGCCGATGACCGCGACGCGCACGTCGCCGTTGGCGCCGAGCACCGAGGCCCACGCGCGGGCGGGGAGCGTTGCACCGGCGGCGGCGAGGGCGGAGGTCTGGAGAAACGAGCGGCGGGAGAGGCCGCGCATGGCGGGGGCGGGTGAGGGAGCGACCGGGTCGAGGGTCGATGATGTGACTGGTACCGGCAGCGGGCAAGCCGGCTCACGACAAGCTGGCCTGCGGCG
>DASWUT010000077.1:0-2530 GCA_036401455.1 Gemmatirosa sp.
GACCCTCTTCCCCGCCCCGCACGCTCATGCCCCCTCGCCGCCCCGCCCTCCTCGTTCTCCTCGGCGCCGCCCTCGCGACCGCGTCGGTCGTGCGTGCGCAGGTGCCCGCCGGCGCGCCCACTGGTGCGCCCGCGAGCGCGCCAACCGCCGCCCTCGCGGCCGACGACCCGGTCAGGGCGCTCGTCGGCCGGCTCGACCTGGAGCGGTACAAGGCGACCATCAGGGGCCTCACGCAGTTCGGCGACCGGCGGCAGGGCACGGACCGCAACCGCGCCGCGGTGGACTGGATCGAGGCCCAGCTCAAGAGCTACGGTTGCACCAACACCGAGCGGATCACCTACGACTACCAGCCACCGCCGCCGCGGCCGGGGTCGGAGAACTTCTATCGCGCCCGGATCGCCACGTCGGCGCCGGGCGGCGCACGCCTGCGTGGCGCGCAGATGCCGATCGGCGTGAACACGGATTCGCTCGCCCAGCCCGACGCGCGCCTGCGGCGGCTCAACGCGCAGCCGAGTGCGCCGGGGCAGCGGCAGGAGGTGTACTGCACCAAGGTGGGGAGCGGCCACCCGGGTGAGATGTACATCGTCGGGGCGCACATGGACGGTATCGGGTGGGGCGAGGCCGCGAACGACGACGGCTCGGGAACCGCGCTCGTGATGGAGCTCGCCCGCGTGTTCTCGGCGCCGGACGTGCAGACGGACCGCTCGATCCGCTTCGTGCTGTGGAACAACGAAGAGACGGGGCTCAACGGCGCGCGCGCGTACGTCGAGCAGCGACAGGCGATGCAGGGCAAGGAGTCGCCGACCGGGTCGGGGCGGTACCCGGAGCCGCGGTGGTTAGGCATGATCCAGCACGACATGATGCTCTTTGATCACGGCATGCCCCGTCCGGACGGCACGATGAGCCGCGAGCAGCGCCCCGAGGCGGACGTGAACGTCGAGTTCCAGAGCGCGTCAAAGATGGCCGCGGGGGCGCAGCAGCTCGCCTGGGCGTTCGCCAACGCCAACGAGGCGTACGCGACCGACTATCCAGCGACGGTCGGGCAGCACATGACGAACACCGACTCCGGGCCGTTCCAGGATGTGGTGCCCGCGATCAGCCTGCGCGAGAACGAGCGCGGCGCGCAGATCGGCGCCGGATGGGATCCGCAGTGGCACCAGCCGACGGACGTGTTCGCGACGTACAACGACAAGGACTTCCGGCTGGGGCTGAACGCGGTGCAGACGACGTTAGGCGGCGTGGGGCGGCTGGCGGGGGTGACGTTGCGGGGGCGGTGACGAGCAGCATCGCGACGGTGTCGGAGGCCGAACGCGCACCGAACGTGCGCGTCGAGGTCGACCCACGCCGTATCCGTGCGCGTCACCAACGCTTCGAGAGTTTGCCCCGAAGGCGCGGGCCTCGCCGTGGCTCGGCAGCTCCCCGAGCACCACGACGCGCTCGTTGCAGACGGCCGCGGCGACCTGTACCTCCGCCGACGCCGAGTTCGCCCGCTGCACCCACGCGCGTGGAGCATGTGCGAGCGCACCGCGTCGTCGTGCGCCGCGCGTGATGCCGCGCTTCCGCGCCTAACGCCCGTCCCTCACCGCCCCACCACCCAGATCGCGAACGACCCGGGCACCATCGGCCCGCGGTTCGGCCGCCCCGGCGGCGCGCCCGCCGGCGGCGGCGCGGTCGGTGGCCCGTACTCGGCCGCGATCAGCAGCACGCGGTTGCTGCGCGCGTCGAGCGTGAGCGTCTTTGCTCCGGGCGTCGTCCGGACCGTTTGCGCGACGACGAAGTCCGTGGGCGTGTTCTCGCGGACGATGGTCAGCGTGCCGTCGCCGTTGGAGCTGAACACCTCGCGCGTCGCCGGGTTGAAGGCGGCGCCGTCGGTGCCGACGCCGATCGGCAACGTCGTGATCACGTGTCCGTCGTCGGCGCTCAGGGCGACCATCGTCGCCGGGTTGCGGCAGGTCGCAAAGAGCACGCGGTTGGCCACGTCGAAGGCGAGCCCGGCGCACGTGCCGCCGCGGCCCGCGAGATCGTAGTGCGTGGTGGCCGCGAGCGTGCGCGCGTCGACGACGGCGATGTTGTCCTTGTCCTCGATGTCGACATAGAGGTGCCCGCGGCCGTCGCTCACCGCCTGCTCAGGGGCGCCGCCGAGGTCGACGGTGCCGACCACTGCGCCGGTCGCGCCGTCGACGACCGTCGCGTTGGGTGCGCCGTGGCTGAACACCCAGATCCGCCCGTTGAACGGGTCGGCGAGGATGCCATCGGGGCCGCCCTGCACGTCGACCGTGTGCATCGGGGCGAGCGTGCGCGCGTCCCACATCGCCAGTGGCTTGCTGCTCGCGTAGCCATGCCCGCTCGCGACATCAACCGCCACGCCGCGCGCGTTCGTGTTGGCGATCGTGCCCACCGAATCGAGGCGGTCGAGATCGTAGACGGTGACCCGTCCGCCCGGTCCCGTGCGCGGCACGTACAGGCGCCGGTTGACGGTGTCCGCGTACACGTAATCGAAGCCGCCAGTGCCGCCCACGCGTGCCACGCG
>DASWUT010000078.1:0-3927 GCA_036401455.1 Gemmatirosa sp.
GGCGTGCGCGACGGCGAGCCCGCGCGCGGCCGCGCGCGTGAGGCGCCGGAGCGGCGCGGCGATCGGTGCCATGCCGTCGCGTTCGACGTGCACCGCGTCCAGCACCGCGGCTTCCAGTTCGCCGGCCTCGACCAGGCGCTCGGTCCACCAGTCGACCGGGTCGCCGCGCCCGGATTCCCCCGCGGCCGATGCGTCGGCCGCCCGCGCGACCGCGGCAGCAGCGTCGACCAGCCCCGCGGTCATCTCGTCTGGTGCTTCCTGCCGTTCGGCCGATCGGTAGACGATCATCGTTCTCCCCTCCCCTGCATCCCTGTCGCTCGCGGTGGCACGGCGGTCAGCTGTTGGTCCCTGCGTCGCGCCGGTCGGCCTCGGCCTGCCATGCGCGCCCCGTCGCGGAGAGTAGCTCCGCGCGCCCGCGCCCGCGCGGCCACGCGTCCGCCGCGGGGTCGGGCTCGCAGAAGTAAATCTCGTGCCCGGGGCGCGCGGTCACGCGCATCCCGCTCGCGCGCAGCATCGCCTCGACCCCCGCGTGGTTCGGCGCCCACCAGTTCGTCTCGTCGCCGGCAAAGCGGTGCTCGATGAACGACAGCTTCGGCCACCCCGGGGCGGAGAAGTCGTCCCGCTCGAGCACGTCGCGGTCGCGCTCGGTGTCCGGGTGCACATCCATCCCGGGCGCGGTCAGCGTTTGGAAGATCATCAGCCGGCGCACCTTCTCGGTCACGAGGTCCATGCCGAGCATCGGGTAGCGCAGGTGATACAGCACGCCCATGAAGAGCACGAGGTCGAACTGTTCGTCCGTCTGCGCCAAGTCGTATACCGCCTGTCGCCGGAACTCGACGCGGTCGGTGAGGTCGTACTCGCGCGCTGCCCACTCGGCCTGCCGCAGGAAGAGCGGCTCGACGTCGATCCCCGTCACGTGCGCGCCGCGCCTGGCCAGCTCGAACGCGTAGAAGCCCGCGTTGCAGCCGATGTCGAGCGCGGTCCACCCCGTGAGGTCCGCGGGCAGGTGTGGCGCGAGCTCGAGCCACTTGAAGCGCGGGAAGTCGCCTAACGCATGTCCTGGCGCGGTCTGCGCGCCGTCGGGCAGGTGCAGGTTGTGGAACCACGGCCCGAGCGCGAGGATCTCGGCCTCGCGCTCCGCCGAGTCGGCGGAGGCGTACTGCTGCAGAAGACGGGTCATCGCGTGAGGGCGGAAGTCATCAGGAACGTAGCAGGGCGCGCGTTGGGCGGACGCCCGCGACGACGGATCGGCTCGGCACGCGACACGGCGAGACGGGGCGTCACGCCGCGCCCGCCGCGGTCATCGCCTCACGCGCGTATTCCTCGAACTGCGCCGCGCGGTGCGCCGCCGTGTGCGCCGCGAGCACGCGCGCGCGGGCCGCGTCTCCCATCGCCCGGCGCTCGGCGTCGTCCATCGTGCGCAACACGCCCAGCACGTCGGCCGTGCCGTCGGCGACGACGATCTCCCGCCCCGGCGCGAGCACGTCGTCGAGGCCGGGCCACGCGTCGCTCACGATCGGCGTCGCGCACGCGGCCGCCTCGAACAGGCGGACGCTCGGGCTCCACCCGGCGGCGATCATGTCGGCGCGCGTCACGTTCAGCGTGAACCGCTGCGCGCAGTAGAACGCGCGGTGCTCGCGCGGCGCGAGGTGCATCGTGCGCTCGACGTTGGGCGGCCAGGCGATCGTCGCCGGGTACTGCGGCCCCGCGACGACGAACCGCCCCTCGCGCCACGCGCGCGCCGGCTCGACGAGCAGCCGGTCGAGCGTCGGTTGCCGGTCGTCGCTGTACGTCCCCATGTAGCCGAGGTCGTAGCGCAGTTCGGCGTTGGGGTCGGGGAAGTAGAGCGCGGGATCGACCGAACAGTAGAGCGCGCGAGCCATCGGCGATCCCAGCTCGCGCTCGATGCGCCGGAGCGTCGGTCCGCCGGTGAACGACAGGTACAGCCCGTAGCGCGCGACGAGCTCGGGCGTGACGTACTCGTGGTCGCCGCGCGCGAGCTTGGCCAGCGTGACCGGCGTGTCGATGTCGTAGAACGCGACGAGGCCGTGCGCCGTCGCCACGGCCCACTCGCCGACGGCGACGCCCTCGGGCACGTACGACCCGACGACGACCACGTCCGCGTCGCGCAGGCGCCCCGCATGCTCGGTCCGCAGCTCGTCCAGTGACGTGTAGAGCAGCGTCTCGCACCCGGCCGGGTGCGGCATGTCGCGGTTGTCGCGGTACCACTCGACGTCGCGCTCGAGGAACGCCACGCGGTGTCCGCGCGCCGCGAGCTCGCGCACGAGCCCGCGATACGTGGTCGCGTGGCCGTTGCCCCACGATGACGTGATCGACAGGCCGAGGAAGACGACGTTCATCCCGGAAGCCTAACGGACCGCCGTCGCCGCGGCAGCACCCTCGAGCACCGCCTCGACCTGCGCGGCGCGGTGCGCGTAGGTGTGGTGGGCGAGCACGCGCCGGAGCGCGGCCGCGCCGATCTCGTGTGCCCGCGCGGGCGTGAGCGCGTCGACGTGCGCCGCGACCGCCGCACCATCCGCGGCGACGAGCACTTCGCGCCCGGGTTCGAGAAATTCCTCGATCCCGCGCCACGCGTCGGTGATCTGGCATGCCCCCGCCCCTGCTGCCTCGAACAGCCGCGTCGCGGGCGACCAGCCGTTGGCGACCATGCTGTCGCGGTGCACGTTGAGCACGGCCAGCGTCGAGCAGTTCACCGCGTTGTGGTCGCCGGTGTAGACATGACCGAGTGCGGCGACGTTGGGCGGGAGCGCGCGGTCGTGCCACCCGTTGCCGCCGAGCAGGAAGCGGCGCCCCGGCGCGCACTCGGCGGCGCGGAAGAAGAACTCGTCGATGCGCGCCTCGCGGTCCGGCAGCCGATTGGCAAGCAGCACGCAGTCCGAGCGGAAGCGCTCGTCTGGCGGCACCGGGTGGTGCGTCTCGGGGTCGAGCGCGTTGTAGATCGGCACGCACTGGCGCGCGCCCAACGCCGTGTACGCCGCGACGACCGGGTCGCCGCCGCCATACGTGAGCACGAGGTCGTAGTCCGGGACGAGCGCGCGAAACGGGTCGCTGCCCGCCCCGGTGCCAGCCTCGTGCATCCGTTGCAGCGTCGCTGGCGCGTCGACGTCCCAGAACGCGACGAGCCGGCCGGGCGCGCGCAGCCGCGCCACCTCGCGTTCCAGCAACTGATCGAACACGCCCACCCCGCTCGCCTTCACGACGAGATCGGCCGACCTCGCCTGATCGAGCATCGCGTAGACGCCGTCCTCGCCCTCGCCCGGGTAGACGACCACCGTCGCATACTCGGGGTCGGCGATGTCGCGGTGCTGCTGCCGCTGGTAGGCGTCGGGCTCGTAAAACGTGACGCGGTGCCCGCGGTCGTGCAGCGCGCGGACGATGCCACGGTAGTACGTGGCCGCGCCGTTCCAGTAGGCCGAAACGATCGACGAGCCAAAGAAGGCGATGTTCATCGTGCGGTCATCCCGTGATGCCCAACTCGCGCGCCACCGCGAGGAGTTCGTCCGCGCGGTGGCCGCAGGTGTGGCGCGCCAGGATCGTCGCGCGCCCCCGCTCCACCAGCGCGCCCGCGAGGCCGGCGTCGCCTAACACGTCGCGCAGACAGGTCCGCATCTCCGCCCCGTCGCGCGCGAACAGAAAGTCTGCGCCCGGCGTGAACAGCCCCTCGGCGTCGTCCCACGGCGCGCTCACGAGCGGAATTCCGCAGGCGAGCGCCTCGAAGACGCGGATCGTCGGCACGCCGGGCAGGGCGCGCACGTAGGGCCGCCGCGGTACGTGCACGGTCACGCCGTAGCGCGCGAAGACGCGTGGCGCCTCGTAGTTGGGCAGCCACCCGGCGTAGTCGATCCCCGCGGCCGCGAGCTCCTGCTTCGCGTACTCGGGGTAGCGTACGCCGTGCACGCGGGCGCG
>DASWUT010000079.1:0-1525 GCA_036401455.1 Gemmatirosa sp.
GGCCTGGAGCGCGCCGCGCGGCTCGACGTGCACGCGGACGATCGGGATCGTGCGCACCGCGGCACCGTCGGGCGCGCGAAGCGTGACGACCGTGTCGCCCCCCGTGTAGCGGTAGTACGTGTCGCGGTCGTCGGCGAGCGGGTGGGTGACCGGGACCGTGTCTGCCGCGGCGTCGCGGCCGCCCGCGCTCCCGCCGCGGAAGATGCGCCCGCCGATCCGGTCCTCGATCTTGTCGACCGTGCGTGACTTGCCGTCCGCGGGCGGGCGGCGCGCCTCGTCGCGGCGGAGGCGAAGCCGGTTGCCGTACAGCAGTGGCGTCGCCCAGCCCGTGCGGGCCACCGAGAGAAGCGAGAACGACAGCCCGGACTGCCGTGCCCGGTCGCCGATCACGTGCTGGTCGTAGTAGCCGGCCCGCGTCCAGCGCAGCACCGAGGCGACCTGCTCGACCCCGAACAGCGCTTCCTGTCCGTCCTCGCGAAGGGCGGAGATGGCGATCTCGCTCTCGATCGCGGCGCGGTAGCTGGCGAGCGAATCGGGCACGCGGTTGCCGCGCGCCGCGTCGGCGACGAGGGTGCGCAGGGCCGGCGTGGCGTACGTCGCGGTATCGGCCGGCTGGGCGGGACGGATAACGGCCTGTGCGCGCCGCTGGGCGCCGAGCGCGGCGGGCAGCAGCGCGGCAGAGGCGCAGGCGAAGCGAAAGGCGGGCGCGAGGCGGCGCACGGCGGAGAGCATGGGGAGACGACCGGAACGGACGGTGCCGTCGCGTAAGGCAGAGCCCGCGCCGTACCGACGCCCATGGGCGCCCCCACGGGCGCCTCCACCGGCGACGCGCGGCGCCGCTCCGGACGAGCCAGGTACGAACTTCGCGCCGTGAGCCGCGTCATGCCCGCCGCCCGCCTCGTCGCACGCGCGTCCGCCGGAGTCGCGCGCCTGTTCTACCGCCTCGAGATCGCCGGCGAGCGGCCGCCCGCCGCGGAACGGGCCGCCGCGAACGCGGCGATGTTTCGCGCGGCCGAAACCGCGCTCGCTGCGGGCGACGCGATCGCGCTCTTCCCGGAAGGAATCAGTCACCTGCGCCCGTCGCTCGCTCCCCTCAAGACCGGCGCCGCCCGCCTCGCACTCGGCGCCGCCCGCGAGCTGGGGGCGTTCCCGATCGTGCCGGTGGGCATCACACTCGACGACCGGGCGATCTTTCGCTCGACGGGGTTGCTCGTCGTCGGACCGCCGGTAGGCTGGGCCGACCTCGCCGCTGCGGTCGCGCCCGGCGACGGCGAGCCAGCGCCCGACCTCGTCCGCGCGCTCACCAGGCGAATCGACGAGGCGCTGCGCGCGGTCACCGCGGGGTACGCCTCGTGGGACGATGCCCGCCTCGTCGCGTCCGCCGAAGCCGTGCACGCTGCGGCGCGCGAGGCCGCGCGCCTACAGTTGCCCGGAGCGACACCACTCATCACGCCGCCGCCCGCGTCCGCGGCGCCGGTGACGGCGCGCCTCGCCCGCTACCACCTCGGCGCGGCGCTGCTCGCCC
>DASWUT010000080.1:0-13495 GCA_036401455.1 Gemmatirosa sp.
GCGCGGGAGGCAGGAGTCGGGAAAGTTGGCGCGGTCGTGCTGGCGCTCGCGGCCGCGGCCGCGGCGGCGTCGCGCGCCCTGCGCGACCCGCGGCCGCAGGCGGTCGAGTCGCTCCGGATCGAAGGGATCGCGGCGACCGACACGGCAGCGTTCTTCCGCGCCGTGCGCGCGGGGGATGCGCGTACGGTGCGGCTGTTCCTCTCGACCGGCCTGTCGCCGAACGTCATCGAGCCAGACGGCGGTCAGGGGCTGCGTGCGGGGCCCGCCCTCGCCCTGGCGGCCGCGCGCGGCGATACGACGCTCGTCGCCACCCTGCTCGCCGCGGGTGCGCATCCCGACCTGCCCAACCGCTCGGGCTACACCGCGCTGTTCAGCGCGGTGGGCGCCCCGAACGCGGCCGTCGTCGTTCGTCAGCTGCTCGCGCGCGGCGCCGACCCGATCCACGAGGCAGACGACGGCCAGCTTGCCCTACAGGCCGCGGCCGCGGAAGGCGACACGCTGGTGCTCGGTCTGCTGCTTCGCGCGGTGCCGCGGGCGCGCCTGGCCACGCTGTTCGCGCGGGACAGCGGCGAGCGCGACATCAACCCGCTCACCGCGGCGGCCGGTGCGGGACAGGCGGACGCGGTGCGCATGCTGCTGCGCGCCGGCGCACCCGTCGACCGCCCCGCGGCGCGGCCGCCACTCTGTGCCGCGTCCAACGGCCTCGTCGTCGACGCGCCTAACGACGTCGAGGGTGCCCGCCGCCGCCGCGACCGTCAGGCCGCGGTCGTGCGGCTGTTGATCGAGGACGCGCGGGCGACCGCCGATCCGCCGTGCGACGGACATTCGGTGCTCGAGTGGCCCGTGCGCGCGAACGACACGACGCTCGTCGCCTACCTGCTCGCGCATGGCGCCGATCCCAACCGCGCGTGGTCCGAGGAGAGCCCGCCGGTGCGGGCGGTGCTGGGCTGGTGCGAGCCAGCGCTGACGGCCGACGATCTGAGCGGGATGCGCTACCTGCTCACGCACGGTGCGCGCGCGGACTGGCGACCGGACTCGAGTGCACCGACGCCCCTCATGTCCGCGGCGTACCGCAACGCGCCGGCGTGCGTCGACCTGCTCCTCGCGGCCGGCGCCGACGTGAACGCCCGCGACGGTGTGGGCAGAACGCCCCTTCTGTGGGCCGCGAACCCGTGGAACGCGCGCGTGCTCGCCCAGCTGCTCGCGCGCGGCGCCGACCCGCGCGCGGTCGATCGCGACGGCGCGACGGCACTCATGCGCCTCGCGTACCCGCGCGACGACGCCGACGCCGAGGAGCGGGGCGGAGCGCCGCTCGACGCGCTCGCCGTGCTGCTCCGTGCCGGCGTCGACCCCGCCGCGCGACGGGCCGACGGCGCCACCGCCCTCGACCTCGCGCGTCGCAATGGGTACCGCGGCATCGCCGTCCGGCTCGGCGGCGCGGGCACGAGCGGGCGTCCAGGGCCATGGCGTCGGTGAGCGCGGGCGACGCGACGGCTCGGTGCCGACTACCGGATGATCGCGTGTGACGGGCCGGGCTCCGGTTGGTAGATCGCGAGGCATGTCCCGGTCGTGTCGGTGGCGACCCACGGGTGCGTGACATACGTGGTCCGGACGTCGGAGCGCCCGGGACTGAGCGTCATCACCTGACCGGCGGCAGGGTCACGCCTGCCCTCGTAGTTGAGCCAGTGCACGACCACGGGTCGGGCGCTCGCATTGGTGAACTTGACGAAGGTCGTGACGTCGCTGTTGAGCGACCTGAGCGACGCTTCCTGTGTGCATTCCACGGGGGTCGCGGACGCCAATTCGCGGTCCGCCATCTCGCGCACCTGCCAGGTGTGGACGCGAGCCTGCTGCGAGGCCAGCAATTGCCAGACGTTCCGGCGCCGGACGAACGTGTCGGTGATCCGGAGGTAGAGGCTCGAGCTATCGCCGCTCTGCTTGGACCTGATCGTGATGATGCCCGTGACGACGGCGGCGTTCCCGTACGCACGCGCGTTGAGCCGCGTGGCGTCGGCCGTCAGGTTCCCGTTCGATCCGGCGTCCTTCAGCATGTCGTGCTTGGCGTACACCGCGCCGTCGGGCGACGTGGTCGTCACGTCATCGGCCAACATGCGGGCGAGCGCGGTCGTATCGCCGCGCGCGAGCGCATTCCAGAGATCCCGCTCCCGCTGCAGGACAGCGCTCACCGCGGTGCTGGGCGCGCCAGTCCGGAGGCTGCCGTTCTGGCCACGTGCGTGCGCACCGACGACGGTGATCATTCCGGCTGCGACCACAAACTGCTTCATCTGCGAACTCCTTCCGATCAGGGTGGGAGATCGGTGTGCGGTGGTGGTCGCGCGTGCGACGCCTACCGCCGCCTCGCCACCGCGTCAGCGACGTGCAGCGCGTTCCCCGCTCCCGCGGCGGCCAGGCCGCCGAGCGCGACCCACGGCGGCCAGCCGGCGAGCACGGCGCGCAGTGCGAGCAGCAAGCCCGCGCCCGCCACCGCGAACGACAGCGCGAAGCGCATGGCGGTCCGTCGACCCGCCGCGCCCACGTCTTCGGCGCGCCGCGCGCGCCAGAGCAGCCACGCCGTCTCGAGCCCGAGCAGCGCGAGCACCGCATCGATGAGCGCGGGGCGCAGCAGCGCGGCGGCGGTCACGTCGACCGCCGCCGCGCCCCCATCCGGATCACGACCCCCGCGTCACGAGGGCTGCGTCACGCGCCGCGTCACGGCGTCCGCGCAACCAGCCGCGGGCCCGAGACCGGGAGCTCGGTCCCGGCTGGAGCCGCACGCATCGCGATCGTGCCGAGCGCCGCGCCGACCGCCGACACCGCGTCGGACGTCGTGGCGCGCGACGGCGGAACCGGGGCCGGGCGCGACCGCGGGTACGGGTCCGGGGTGCGGAACGACGACGAGTCCGTCGGCACGCCAGACACCGCGTCCCGGCGGTCGACGATGCCGTCGTACGCCGTGTCGGCGGGCGTCTTCGCGTTCCACGGCCCGGGGTGGCCCCAGAGCGCCGGGTAGTCCACGACCATGCTCACCCCGGCGAGCGGCTTGTGCACGCCGTTGTGGCACGTCGCGCAGCCGACCAGCGGCGGATCGCCGCGCTCACCCAGGCGTACCGGGGGGAGCACCGTGCCCAACGGTCCGACGTACGTCTCGTTGATGTGCCGGGTCATCCGCAGCCCGTAGAGCGCCGAGACGCGGGTCCACGGCGCGTTCTGCCAGCTCGCCCACGAGCGGCTGTTGTGGCAGAAGGTGCAGTTGACGCCGAGCGAGTTGCTCATGTTGATCATGAGCGCGTACGTCCAGTCGGCCTGCCGAATGGACGAGTAGTTGGCGCTCGTCGGCGGCACCGTGTACGACTGCACGCGCACGTCGGAGCGGTCGAGGTACGCGCGCAGGTACTGGTTCTGGTCGGTCTCGTGCCAGAGCCCCGCGCGCGGCACCGGCGCCCCGTAGTGACACGTGTAGCACGTCACGCCCGTCAGCTTCACGTGCGCGCGCCAGTTGGTGTTGAGGTCTCGCGTCATGAGCAGCATGCGGCGCGAGACCACCTTGGCGTACTTCTCGTCGGACGCGTAGTTGGCGGGGTTGTGGCAGTAGATGCACCCCGCCTGCGACCCCGTCTTGGGTGCGACCCAGTTGGTCATCGCCTGCATGGTGCGCGTGAACTCGCCCGCGGGCAGGTTGACGAGCACCTGGACGTTCTGCCACCGGCCGACCGGCGTGTTGGGCGGCGCGGGCGGCAGCGGGGCGAGCGCGACGTTGCGCGCGAGCACGGTCCGCTCGTTCGATACGTCGATGTTCTGCTCCTCGGCCACCCCGCGGTACCCGAGCTGGGCGGTCTCCTTCTTCCCCACCTGGCACCCCGCGAGCGCGAGGAGCGAGGTGAGGGCGACGAGTGAGCGTCGACGCATCATTGCGGCCTCCGCTCGGTCTTGGCCGAGGGCGCGGTGCCCTGGAGCGGCGCCTCGTTGCGGGCCGAGCCCGGGGGCGGCGTCACGCGCGGGCGGGCGTTGGCCGGGTTCTGCGGGTAGCCCGGGGCCGGTGCGCCCTTGGGCAGCGGCAGCGTGCCCGCGTTGGCGGGCGGCGCGGCGCCCATCGGCACCGTCGGGTTCTGTCCGGGATAGGGCGACTGCGTCGCGGTGCCCGCCGGGTTGGGCTGCGCGCTCGCGTTGGTGCTCGCGTCCGGCATCGCGCCGGCCGCTGGGTTGCCGATCGCCGGCGTCTGTAGCACCGGGGTCGACTGCTGCAGCCGGACCGCGCCGTTGCCGCGCGTCGCGCCGGGGAACGTGTCGGGCGGCGTGCCCTGGTAATAGCCGCGCAGGTCCTGCGCCTTCTGCGGAGTGATCACGATCGTGGCCGGGTACTGAGGGGTGAGGCCGTGCTTCTGACCCCACAGGTACCAGTTGTCCACGGCCGTGCCCGTGAGCAGGATCCCGATGGCGCCCGTGAACGTGGTGAGGAACGCAAACCACCACGACCAGCGGTGGATGCTCTCCATGGTCGCGTTCCACCCCATCGTCCAGCGCCAGAACAACGCGGCGCGTTCGGTCGCGGTTCCCCGGTCGGTGATCTGCTCGATCTCGCGCTCGCCGCCGACGCGGCTCACGGCGAGGATCGTCGCGCCGTGCATCGCGAAGAGCAGCGTCGACCCGTACAGGAAGACGATGCTGAGCATGTGGAACGGGTTGTAGAACAGGTTTCCGTAGCGCAGGCTGAACGCCGCCGTCCAGTCGAGGTGTGGCAGGATGCCGAACGGCACCGCCTCGCCCCAGCTGCCCATCAGCAGTGGGCGGATGAAGCCCAGCGACAGGTACAGAAAGATCGCCGAGGCGAACGCCCACGGCAGGTGCGTGCCGAGGCCTAACGCGCGCGCGCGCCGGTAGGTCCGCACCCACCAGAGGATGATGCTGGTGGTGAGGCAGAAGCCCGCGAGCAGCCACCACCCGCCCTGGTTGAGCGGCGGAAGGTGCAGTCCGTAGGCGGGCGGCGGCGGCTCGAGCGCGAGCCACGGCAGGCGGCGGACGAACTGGATCGGGTTCCAGTTGACCGACGCGAACATGTTGAGCCCGATGATCTCGAACGCCGTGAACCCGAAGATCAGCGAGGCGACACCGGTCGCGCCCAGGTAGATGGGCCCGACCTGCGCGTCGCCGATCTTGCCGAGCCAGTACGAGAAGCCGGGCGCGGCCTGCCGCGTCCACGTCTGCTGGTTGATGGGCACGCCCCAGTCCGGGGCGGTGCGCACCTGCACCGAGGTGAACAGGTTCTGGTACTCGAGCGTCGGCAGGAGCGCGGTCACCGGGTCGATCGGATCCGGCGTCGAGGCGGCCGGCGTGGGCCGTGTGATGGTTGCCATGGCCGCGTCCTCAGCGCCAGATCGGAAGGTTGAGCCACCAGTCCCACCACTCGGGCCAGCCCTTGGTCCAGAGCGGTCCGCTCACCACGATGCAGAGCGCCGAGAAGATCCCCGCGCCTAACGCGAGCGCGAGCCCGAGGCGGTGGATCCCGATCGCGCCGATCGAGTAGCCGAGCACGTCGCGGAAGAACGTGTTCTCGTGCTCGCTCGTCTTCACCGCCTCACCCTTTTTCGGATTGACCACCGAGAGGATGAGCGACCCGTGCATGCTGAGCGCGAGCGTCGTCGTGAAGAACAGCGTCACGGCGATCATGTGCAGCGGGTTGTAGTGGAAGTGCAGGTACTGGTAGCCGACGTTGCTCACCCAGTCGAGGTGGCTCAGGATCCCGTACGGGAAGCCGTGCCCCCACGCGCCGAGCCACACCGGGCGGATGACGACGAGGGTGACGTAGGCGAACACGGCCACGCCGTACGCCCACGGGATGTGCATCCCCATCCCGAGCTTGCGCGAGATCTCGGCCTGCCGCAGCGCCCAGCTCGCGAAGGCGCCGATCGCCGCGATCGTGATGAGCTGCCAGAGGCCGCCCTCACGCAGCGGGGCGAGCCCGAGTCCGTACTTGAGGTCGGGCGGGGCGATGTTGATCTGCCAGAGGTTCCACGTCGGGCCGATCGCGGCGCCCCACACGCAGAGCAGCGTGCCGACGAGGGTGAAGAAGATCGTGGTGACGCCGAAGAATCCGACGTAGAACGGCCCGATCCAGAAGTCGAACAGATCGCCGCCGATCAGGGTGCCGCCCCTGACGCGGTACTTGGCCTCGTAACTCAACATGGCCATGGCGTGGACCCTCCACGGGCCGCCGCGAGGTGAAAGAACAGAACGTGCGAGAAGACGTGCGGACGTGCGTGCAGACGTGCGTGCAACGAAGGGCGCGCGCGGGGGTCGAGGCCGCGGCGCCGGGCGCGCGGGGGTCGGCGTGGACGTGCACGCCGGCCCCCACCCGAACTCACCGGCCGCCGGGCAGCGGCGAGATCTCGGCTGCCGACGCGCGGCCATTCGCGTCGATCCAGTTGTACCGGTTGGTGCTCAGGAGGATGAAGTGGATCACCAGCGCGAGCACGAACAGGAACGTGAACAGCGCGATGAGCGTCCGCCGCGGGTCGAAAATCATCCAGATGCGATGCATGCGAGCGGTCTCCTAGTGCGAGGTGTTGACGTACGCGACCTGCAGGGCGGCCGGCGCGGCCTTGACTGCGGGCGCGGTCTGCGCCGTGCGCGTCGGGTAGCCGCGCGCGCCGGGGATCCACGGGCGCCACTGCCACACGAGATAGTGCGCGATGATGGCGATGAGCAGGAAGCCGAGGAAGCTCATCGTGAACGCGGTGTGGAACCCGCGCGCCTCATCCTCGCTGAGACCCGAGACGGGCCCGGACGGGCGCGCCGTGGGCTCGTAGCCCGTCGCGTACCCGGACGAGCCAGCGACGGTGGACTGCGTGACGATCGGGGCTGTCATACCAACCTCCGGAGAGTGGAGACCGCCGTCCGCCGGCGCTGGCCGGTCGGGTACGGCGTGGTGAGCGACGCCGCGCGTGCGCGCCGCAAGGGTCGCGCGCCCGGACCGACCGGCCCGGATCGCGCGGGTACTGCCAATCCATGATGCGAATGCCGAACGATCCTGGCGCCGAGCGCGCCGACGGCGGCCCGCGCTGGGCCGACTGGCGCACCCGCTGGCCCAACGCCGAGGCGAGCCGCTTCGTCGAGGCCGCCGGCTTCCGCTGGCACGTGCAGATCGCGGGGCGCGGCCCCGCGCTGCTGTTGCTGCACGGCGCGGGCGGCGGCACCCACAGCTGGCTCGAGAGCCTGCCGCGGCTCGCCGCGCGCTACACCGTGGTCGCCTGCGATCTGCCCGGCCACGCGTTCACCGCGGCCCCATCGCCCGAGCGCCTTTCGCTTCCCGGCATGGCCGCCGACGTCGCCGCCCTGCTCGCCACGCTCGGCGTGCGACCGCGCCTCGTCGCCGGTCACTCGGCCGGCGCGGCGGTGCTCCTCCGCATGGCGCTCGACGGCGCGCTGCCGGACGCGCGCGCCCTCGTCGGCATCAACGCGGCCGTCGTTCCGCCGCCCGAGGTCTACCGCCTGCTCGGCGGGTCGTGGCTCCACGGCCTGTTCACGGGGCTGTTCACCAGCCCGCTCGTCTCGCGCCTCACGACGCAGTACGCCACGCGCGCGGGCGCCGTCGAGGCGCTCCTCCGCTCCAGCGGGTCGCGCGTGCCGCCACGCCTCGTCACCTGCTACGAGGGGCTCGCGACGAGCGAGCGCCACGTGCGCTCGACGCTCACGATGATGGCCCAGTGGGAGATCGCGCCGCTGCTGCAGGACGTGCACCGGCTGCGCACCCCGACCGTGCTCCTGGCCGGCGCCGACGACCGCTGGGTCCCGGCGAGCGCCGTCCGCCGCGTCGCCGCCTACATCCCCGGCGCCGCGTTCGAGCTCTGGCCGCACCAGGGCCACCTCATGCACGAGGAGATCCCGGACGCCACGACCGACCGCCTGCTCGCCGTCGGCGCGGTGCACGGCGTGGCCGACGACCAGGCCGCCTGAGCGATGGCGCACGCGCAGACCGTTCATGCCCCCGCCCCCGCGAGCGCGCCGCGCGCACGGTCGACGAACGCCCGCGTCACCGCCGGCGCGCCCGCGTGCCGCGCGTCCTGCTCCGCCCGGTCGCGGATGCGCTTCGCCACCGAGATCCGCGCCACGTACGGCGCGGCCTCGACCGCCGCGTCGAGCCCCGCCTGCGCGGCGTCGTCCCACGGCAGCGACGCCTCGACGTCGGACGCGGACCCGGCCGCGGCACCCGCGGTCGCGCCAGCCGCGCGCGCGGCGGCCGCGGTTGCGGCGGCCGCGGTTGCGGGCGTCGCGTCGATCCGGTCCATCTCCGTGCCTAACGGGATGATGTGGAAGAGCGTGTCGAACAGCGCGTTGCAGCACTCCTGCACGAGGTACGTCGCGCCGGCGTAGCCCATGAACGGCGTCCCCGTGTGGCGCCGCACGACCGCGCCCGGGAACGACGCCGGGATGTAGGTCGCCCGCCCGCCCGTCTCGGCGAGATACATCCGCTCGTTGAAGGAGCCGAAGAGCACGAGCGGCGGCCGCTCCTTGATGGCCTGCCGCACGGCCGCGTTGTCGGTCTTCTGCCCCGGCTTCCGCGCCACCGCGAAGGTGCACGGCAACCCCATCTCTTCCTCCAGGAAGTGCCGCAGCCCGCGCGCGTAGGTCTCGCTCGCCACGACGCCGAACGACGCGGTGCCGAAGAAGTCCTGCGTCACGCTCCGCCACAGATCCCAGAGCGGCTTGACGGTCGTGTGCTTCTCGCGGGCGATGAACGGCTCGGGGTCGAGCCCGAGCTCGGCGCCCAACGCACGCAGGAACGCCGTCGTCGAGTGTAGCCCGATCGGCGCCTGGAAGTAGGGCCGGCCTAACGCCTCCGCCAGCAGCCGCCCGTACTCGCGGTACATCACCACGTTCGCCTCGGCGTCGATCAGCCGCGGCACGTCGGCCAGGTGGCAGCCGAGCGGGAAGGTGAGGTTCACCTCGGCGCCGATCCCTTCGACGAGGCGGCGGAGCTCGGCGAGGTCGCTCCACACGTTGAACGTGCCGTAGGCGGGGCCGAGGATGTTGACGCGCGGCCGCTCGCCGGGCGCACGCTCGCGCGGCTTCGGCGCGACGCCGCGCTTGAGCCCGTACTCCGTCCACAGCCAGGCCATCGCGCGGTTGGCGCTCTGCCACTGGTCCTCGTCGATCGTGCGCGGCAGGAAGCGCTGGATCCCCGTGCCTTCGGGGGTCACGCCGCCGCCGATCATCTCGGCGATCGAGCCGGTGACGACGACCGAGGGCAGCTCGGGGTCGAGCGCACGGTGCGCGCGGCGCATCGCGCCCTCGGTGCCGTGCTGGCCCAACTCTTCCTCGCCGAGGCCGGTGACGACGATCGGCAGCTCGTGCGGCGGGAGGGCGTCGGTGTAGTGGAGCACCGACGTCACGGGCAGGTTCTCGCAGCCGACCGGGCCGTCGATGACGACCTGCAGGCCCTTCACCGCGGTGAAGACGTAGACGGCACCCCAGTAGCCGCCGGCGCGGTCGTGATCGAGGACGAGCATGTTAGACCATCTCCTCCGCCTTCCGCGCCCGCGCCAGCTTGACGAGCTGCCGCTTGTAGTGCTCGCGGAACTCCGGCCGCTCCTGCGGCAGCGCGTTGGATGCGGTGCGCTCCCACACCCCGGCCGCGTGCCCCTCCCCCACCCCGTCGAAGAACTCGCGCATCCGGTCGAAGCGCGCACGATTGGCGACGGCCCCGTTCACGACTGGCGCGAGCGCCCCCGCCCCGGCCGGGCCCATGAGCGGGCGCGCGGAGATCAGGTTCGTGAAGTAGAGCGCGGGCACGCCGCGCTCCTTCGCGTGCTGCACGACGGGCGTCGTCCCGATCGCGACGTCGGGGCGGAACTCCTCGAACGCGGCGAGGTCCTGTTCCAGCGACGCGCGGTACTGTACGTGCACGCCGTGGGCGACCAGCCACTCGCGATCGGGTTCGCTCCACGGGGTGCGCGGGCAGGCCGTCCCGACGTAGCGCAGGTCGGCGCCGCTCTCGACGAGCAGGCGCGCGACGATGAGTTCCGAGCCCTCGTAGCCGGACATCGTGATCCGCGCCTTTACCGGGTTGGCCGCGATCAGCGCGCGCATCGGGTGCAGCACGTGCTTGGCCGCGTCGATGGCCGTGCGGGCGGCGCCGGTCGCCTCGCCGACCGCCTCGAGCCACGCCGCCGTACCGTCGACGCCGACCGGCGCCGAGGGCAGCACCGCCCGCCCCGCCGCCTCGAACTCGCGCACGCTCGCGACGTAGAACGGGTGGATCGCCGCGACCACCGCGCCGTCGAGCGCGGCGTACAGCTCGCGCCACTCGCGCGTCGGCACCGTCGGGCCCGCGGCGAGGCCTAACGGCTCGAGCAGCCGGCCGATGACCACCGGGTCCGCGGGGAACAGCTCGCCCAACAGCGTGACCGTCGGCTTGGCGCTGACGCCCGTGCGCGGCGCGCGCACCGGGCCCTGTTCGACCTCGCTCCGCGCGTAGCGCAGCATCGCGCCGGCCAGCACGTCCTTCGCCTCCGCGTGCGTCGGCACGCCAAAGCCCGGCACGTCGATGCCGACCACGCGCACGCCGTTGATCTCCTTCGGCAGCAGCTGCAGCGGCACGCCCGACGCCGTCGGCACGCACAGGTTGGTCACGACGATCGCGTCGTACTGCGCCGGGTCGGCCAGCTCGTGCACCGCGTCGCGGATGTCCTCGAACAGCTTGCCCGTGACGAGCGACTCGGAGTTGAACGGCACGTAGCCGACCGTGCGGCGCGCGCCGTAGAAGTGACTCGTGAAGGTGAGTCCGTACACGCAGCACGCGCTCCCCGAGAGCACCGTCGCCGTGCGCCGCATGCGGAGCCCGACGCGCAGCGACCCGAACGCCGGGCACATGCTCTGCGGCCGATCGTGCGGCCCCTTGGGGTAGTCGCGCGCGAACCCGTCGAGCACGTCGCCCTTGCCGGCCGCGATCGCGGCCGCGTGCATCTGCTCTGCGCCCGCGTGGCAGCCACGGCCGTCGGTCGCCGTCGGCGTCACGTCCGGAGTTGGGTCAGACATCGTGTCGGGCGCCGTCTCCGGCGCGACCAGCGTGGCCATCGCGGCGCCTCAGACGGTGTCGTAGACGACTTCGAGCGACGGCCGCGTGACGACCTCGCCGCCGCACATGTCGGCCATCGTCGCCGGGTCGAGCACGACGTCCCGCCCCACCGCCTCGGCTGCAAACAGATCCAGCAGCGCGTTCTGCGACAGCGGACGCGGGCGCACCGGCGGCGCTTCGGCCACGGCGGTCGCGAGCTCCTCGAAGACGGGCGCCCAACGCGTGCCCGGGCGGCCGATGATCTCGTAGTTCGCGCTCTTGCGGCGGATGTCCTCGTGCGCCGGGATCGCGGCGAGCACCGGGATTCCGGCCGACTCGGCGAAGCGTGCGGCCTCGCCGGTGCCGTCGTCCTTGTTGACGACCAGACCGGCCACGCCGACGTTGCCGCCCAACTTGCGGAAGTACTCGACCGCCGAGCAGACGTTGTTGGCGACGTAGAGCGACTGCAGGTCGTTGGAACCGACGACGATCACCTTCTGGCACATGTCGCGCGCGATCGGCAGCCCGAAGCCGCCGCACACCACGTCGCCCAGGAAATCGAGCAGCACGTAGTCGAAGCCCCACTCGTGAAAGCCGAGCTTCTCGAGCAGCTCGAAGCCGTGGATGATCCCGCGCCCACCGCAGCCGCGGCCGACCTCTGGGCCGCCCAACTCCATCGCGAACACGCCGTCGCGCTTGAAGCAGACGTCGGAGATCGACACCTCCTCGCCCGCGAGCTTCTTGCGGCTGGACGTCTCGATGATCGTCGGGCAGGCGCGGCCGCCAAACAGGAGCGACGTCGTGTCGCTCTTCGGATCGCAGCCGATGAGCAGCACGCGCTTGCCCTGCTGCGCCATCATGTACGACAGGTTGGCGAGCGTGAAGCTCTTGCCGATGCCGCCCTTGCCGTAGATCGCGATCACCTGCGTGGCTTTGGTCACCTCGCCCGTGCTCGGCGCGGCCGGCGTCTCGTTCGCCTCGGCGCGCAGGCGCCCGGTGAGCTGCACGAGGGCGGACGGAACCGACGTTGTCGGCGTGTAGGCTGTCGCGACTGCGGTCATGCCTCGGTTCTCCAATTTCGGGGACTCCAGTCCAGGACCATCTTCACGCACGACGGATCGTCGAACGCCGTGGCGTACGCAGCCGCGATCGCGGCCTCGCCGTCGGCGATGCGGGCGCGGTGCGTGACCACTCCGGCGAGCGAGAGCCGGCCGCCGAGCACGAGGTCGCGCGCGTCGGCGAGGTCGGCGGGGCGGAATTCCGCCGCCACACGCAGTCGGATACCACGCAGAAAGGCGGGGATGAACGCGAAGGCGAGCGGCGCGGTATAGAAGCCGGCGAGCACGATCTCGCCCCCCGGCGCCAGCCGCCCGACGAGCGTGTCGAGGATGCCGACCGCGCCGCTTGCGTCCATCGCACGGCGGTAATCGCGCCGCGCGTCGGTGTCCGGATGCACGACCGCGTAGCCCTCGGCGCCGCCCGCCCGCTGCTCGTCGAGCTCCCAGACCGTCGGCGGCGGGCCGCCTAACGCCAGTACGAGGCGTGCCGCGAGCCGGCCCAATGCGCCGTGACCGACGATCAGGTCGGGAAGCGGCGCACCTGGCCGCTCGCCGTCGCGCACGGCGTGCATCGCCGTCGCGGCGAGAGCGAGCAACACGCCCTCCTCGCCCGCGAGCTGATGGGACGACGCGTCGCCGACCGCGTGCGTCCGTGCGCCCGGCACGACGAGCGTCTCCCCCGCCCCGCCGAACAGATTACGCGCGCCCTGAAACCCGTGCGCGCCGGGCACGAACACGCGCTCGCCAACCGCGCGCCCGCTCGCCGCGCCGGCCCAGCGCACGCGGCCGACCGTCTCGTAGCCGGGCACGAGCGGGTAGCCCATCCCGGGAAACGGGGGCATCGTGCCGCGCCAGAACAGGCGTTCGGTGCCCGCGCTCACGCCGCTCCATTCGACGTCGACGACGACGTCGGCGTCGGTCGGCGCGGCGAGCGCGAGGGCGCGCAGCGCGAGCGCGCCGGGCGCGTCGAACACCACGGCGCGGGCGTGCGTCGGCGGCACCATGCCAGGCGCCTCGTTAGGCACGTTGTTAGGCACGGCGTACTCCGCGGCGAGCGGCGCGACGGCGGTGGCCACGCTCACACTTCCCCCGTCACGACGCCGGCCACGACGGGGTAGCGCGTCGGGCGCACGCGGACGCGCCGGAAGCCCGCGCGCTCGAGTAGCGCGCGGAACTCGTCGGCGCGCCGCGCGCGGCCCCGCCCCATCGCGCTCAGGTAATACGCGAAGTACACGTCCCCCACCGCCTCGGCCCCTCGTACGCCGGCGAGCGGCTCGGCGATGACGACGAGCCCGCCCGGGGCGAGCGCCTCGCGCACGCGGTCGAGCAGCGCGAGCACGGTCGCGTCGTCGTGGTCGAGGCAGACGCGGACGAGCGTCGCGACGTC
>DASWUT010000081.1:0-8251 GCA_036401455.1 Gemmatirosa sp.
CACGGTGCGCCCCGCGCGGGGCGTGCGAGCGCCGGCTGTGGGTGGGGCGGACGCGCGTACACCGTGGCGGACATGCACGACTCCTGGGAGTGGATCAAAACCGTTTATCTGCGGATCATTGATCCACTCGCGGACTGGCTCGTGCGCCACCGCGTGGGCCCGAACACGATCACGACGATCGGTACGCTGACGTACGTGATCGGCGGCGTCATCTACGCCACGGGCCACATCCGCACGGCCGGGTGGTGGCTGGGACTCACCGCGATGTTCGACGTGCTCGACGGCAAGGTGGCGCGCGCGAGCGGGCGCACGACCGTCTTCGGGGCGTTCTTCGACTCGACCCTCGACCGCGTCGCGGACGGCGCGGTGCTCGGCGGGCTCGCCGTCTTCTTCGCCCGCAACAGCACGCTGCAGGAGGTCCCGCACTGGGCCGGGACCCCGATGGTCACCGTCACGCTACTCGGGATCATCGGTACGTTTCTCACCTCGTACACGCGCGCGCGCGCCGAATCCCTCGGACTCGACGCCAAGGTCGGGCTCATGCAGCGACCCGAGCGCGTCGTCCTGCTCTCCGCGCCGCAGGCATTCTTCGGGCTCGCGCTGCACGGCTACGTCCTCATGGGCATCGTCGTGCTGCTGAGCGTGACGGCGTGGATCACCGCCGTCCAGCGCGTTGCGTACGTTCATCGGGTGACGCGGGCGATCGACGTGCCATTCCCGCCGGCGGACTCGGCCCCGGGAACGGTCGCGCCACCGGTCGCACCCGCCCTGGCCGCGGCGCCTCGCGGACCCAGCGAGGGCGCATGACCGTGCCCGGTGCGCTGCCGTCCGGGCGCGACACCCAACCGCTGCTCCTCAACCTTTCGCCGGTACTCATACAGTGACTGCTCCCTATTCCGACGCCTCCACCCCGACGATCGCTCCGGCGACCGGCAAGCTCGGCGTTCTCACACCCGGGCTCGGTGCGGTAGCGACGACGTTCATGGCCGGCGTCGAGAGCATCCGCCGCGGCCGTTCCGCGCCGATCGGCTCGCTCACGCAGATGGCGACGATCCGCCTCGGGAAGCGCACCGACGGCCGCGCGCCGCTCATCAAGGACTTCGTGCCGCTCGCCGGACTCGACGACCTGGTGTTCGGCGCGTGGGACCCGATCCCCGACGACGCGTACACGGCCGCGAAGAAGGCCGGCGTGCTCGAGCAGCGCGACCTGGAGCCGGTGAAGGACTTCCTGAGCACGATCAAGCCGATGCCGGCGGCGTTCGAGAACAAGTACGTCACGCGCATCAACGGCACGAACGTCAAGACCGGCACCAAGCGCGAGCAGGCCGAGGCGCTGCGCGAGGACATTCGCCGCTTCAAGGACGAGAACGGGTGCGACCGCGTCGTACTCGTCTGGTGCGCGTCGACCGAGGTGTTCGTCCGCCCCGGACCGCAGCACGAGAGCGTGTACGCGTTCGAGTCCGCGCTCGACCACGACGATCCGGCGATCGCGCCGTCGATGCTCTACGCCTACGCCGCGATCATGGAGGGCTGCGCGTTCGCCAACGGCGCGCCCAACCTCACGGCCGACATCCCCGCGCTGCTCGAGCTGGCGCAGGACAAGGGCGTCGCGGTCTCGGGGAAGGACTTCAAGACCGGCCAGACCTGGATGAAGACGATCATCGCGCCCGGCCTCAAGGCGCGCATGCTCGGACTCGCCGGTTGGTACTCGACCAACATCCTCGGCAATCGCGACGGCGAGGTGCTCGACGACCCTGCGTCGTTCAAGACCAAGGAGGAGTCGAAGCTGTCGGTGCTGCACAACATCCTGCAGCCCGACACGTACCCCGCGCTGTACAAGGACTTCAGCCATGTCGTGCGCATCAACTACTACCCGCCGCGCGGCGACAACAAGGAAGGGTGGGACAACATCGACATCGTCGGGTGGATGGGCTACCCGATGCAGATCAAGGTGAACCTCCTCTGCCGCGATTCGATCCTCGCGGCGCCGCTCGTGCTCGACCTCGCGCTGTTCTCCGACCTCGCGCAGCGCGCGGGCATGAAGGGCATCCAGGAGTGGCTCTCGTTCTACTACAAGAGCCCGATGACGGCGCCGGGCCTGTACCCGGAGCACGACTTGTTCATCCAGCAGACGAAGCTGAAGAACACGCTCCGCCACCTCATGGGCGAGGAGCCGATCACGCACCTCGGCCTCGAGTACTACGCCGATGCGTACGCCGAGCAGGACTGAGCCGCGCATGCATCGCGCGACGCGCGTGGGGGCCGCCGCGGCGGCCGCCCGCGCGGGGCTGACGTTCGCGGGCGCGGTGGCGCTCGCCGCGTCCGCGACGGCGTGCGGGCCCTCGGGCCCGCCGGCGCTCCGCGCGTGGAGCGATACGTACGAGTTCCGCATCACGTCCGACCCGTCGCCGCCGCACGCACGCGAGACGACGCTCTACCACGTCGTCGTGCTCGACCGCAAGTCGCACCAGGTCATCGACCGTGGCGAGGGGCAGATCTTCGCCACGAGCCAGGACCGGGCGAACGTGTACGACTCGTTCACCCCCGCGCCCGAGGCGGGCACGTATACCGCGCGGATGAACTACATCACGGCCGGCGACTGGCACGTCGCGGTCCGCTTTCGCCGTGATTCGACGGCCAAGCTCGAGCGGATCGAGGACTGGGTGCAGACGGTGTACGGCGCGCGCCCGATCGGCGAGCGCCCCATCCAGTAATCGACGGCACCCCGACCGGCCCGGCACCCCGGTCCCTCGATCCTCGTTCACAGCGACATGCGCCATTTTCACCGCACGAGCGGCACGCCGGACGGCGTGCTGCGCGCCGCCGACGCGTTCTTCGCGGCCCTCGGTCTGTCGACGACAGGCTCCACGCCAGCCGGCCGCGACTACGCCGGCCCGCTCGGCGCGATGCGGATGACCGTCCGGATGGAGGGCGGTCACTACACGCGCGTCGAGGTCTACACCGACCAGATGGGCGAGAGCCGTCTCGACAAGAACGTGAAGAAGTTCTTCGTCTCGCTGCACCGCGCCGCGGACCCGCGGCACGCGTTGCGGTCCGGGTTCTGACGGCGCCCGTGGCGACGCGCACCCGCCCGCGCGCGGCGCCGGCCCCCGCGGCGAGTTCGGTCGTCGCGACCGCGGCGCCGCCTGCTTCCGCGGCGTTGTCGCGCGCGCAGCTCGTCGAGCTGTACTACTGGATGCGCCTCACGCGGACGCTCGAGGAACGGCTCGTCGCGCTGTACCGGCAGACGAAGGTCGTCGGCGGCCTGTTCCGGTCGTTGGGACAGGAGGCCGACGCGGTCGGCAGCTGCTTTGCGCTCGAGCGGCGCGACGTCATGTCGCCGCTCATCCGCAACCTCGGCGCGATGCTCGTCAAGGGCGCCACGCCGGTCGAGGTGCTCAAGCAGTACATGGCGAAGGGCGACTCGCCCACGCGCGGACGCGAGCTGAACATCCACTTCGGCGATGTCGGCGATCCGGCGACGACGCGCGGCTTCGTCGGGCAGATCTCGCCGTTAGGCGACATGGTGCCCGTGATGGCCGGCGTGACGCTCAGCTTCCGGCTGCGCCGCGAGGACCGCGTGGGCCTCGTCTACGTCGGCGACGGCGCGACGTCGACCGGCGCATTTCACGAAGGGATCAACTTCGCCGCGGTGCAGCGGTGCCCCCTCGTCGTCGTCGTCGAGAACAACGGCTACGCGTACTCGACGCCCACGCACAAGCAGACGCTCGCCGAACGGTTCGTCGACAAGGCCGCGGGCTACGGGGTGCCCGGCGAGCGCGCCGACGGCAACGACGTGCTCGCCGTGTACGACGTGACGAAGCGCGCCGTCGACCGCGCGCGGGCGGGCGGCGGCGTGACGCTCGTCGAGCTGGTGACCTACCGGCGGAAGGGACACGCGGAGCACGACAATCAGAGCTACGTCCCGCCGGGCGAGATCGAGCGATGGGCGGCGGAGAACGATCCGATCGACCGCTACGTCGGCCGCCTCACGACCGAGTTCGCGGTTCCACGCGCGGAGCTGGACGCGATCGACGGCCGCGTGCGCCACGAAGTCGATGCCGCGACCGAAGTCGCCGAGGCGTCGCCATTCCCAGAGCCGCTGGACTGCCTGACCGGGATCTACGCCGACCCGCCAGCCGAGCGCCCGCTCTGGTTCCGCGAGGGTGTCGACCGCGCGGTCGAGCGGAACGAGCGGGCCGAAGGGTGGGGCACCTACGCGTCGGCGTCGGCTGGCACGTCCGCGAGCACGTCGGCGAGCACGAGCCCGCCGAACGCGCCCGCGCCCGAAAGCCGCGTCGCGGCGGGAAACGACTGATGGCCGCAGCCGGCACCGAAATCACCTACCTCGAGGCGATTCGCGAGGCGCTGTTCGAGGAAATGGCGCGCGACCCCGACGTCTTCTGCCTGGGCGAGGACATCGGCGCGTTCGGCGGGGCGTTCAAGGTCACCGACGGGCTGCTCGCTCGATTCGGCGAGGCGCGCGTGATCGACGCGCCGATCTCCGAGATCGGGATCGTCGGCGCAGCTGCGGGAGCCGCGCACATGGGGATGCGGCCGGTCGTCGAGATGCAGTTCATCGACTTCATCGCGAATGCGTACGACATGCTGACCAACTACGTCGCGACGGCACGCTACCGCGCGTGCCTTCCGTGCCCGATGGTCGTGCGCGGCCCGAGCGGCGGGTACGTGCGCGGCGGCCCCTTCCACTCGCAGAATCCCGAGGCGGGATTCGTGCACACGCCGGGACTCAAGGTCGTTTATCCCGCGACGGCGGACGATGCAAAGGGGCTGCTGAAGGCCGCGATCCGCGACGAGGACTGCGTGCTCTTTTTCGAGCACAAGTACCTCTACCGTCGCGCGAAGGCGGTAATGCCCGAGGGTGACCACATCGTCCCGATCGGCCGCGCGCGCGTCGCGCGTGCGGGCACGGACCTCTCGATCATCACCTATGCGGCAACCGTCTGGAAGGCGCTCGACGCGGCCGAGCAGCTCGAGCGCGAGGACGGCCTCTCGGTCGAGGTGCTCGATCTACGGACGCTCGCGCCACTCGACGACGCGGCGATCCAGGCGACCGTGCGGAAGACGAACCGGGCGCTCGTCGTGCACGAGGACACGCGCACCGGCGGGCTCGCCGGCGAGATCACGGCGCGGATCAGCGAGACGTGCTTCGAGTGGCTCGACGCGCCGGTGCTGCGCGTGACGGCGCACGACGTCCCGCTACCGTACGCGCCCGCGCTCGAAGACTTCGTGCTGCCGCAGACGGCCGACCTCGTGCGGGCCGCGCGGCGGCTCGCCGCGTACTGAGGCGCGCGTGGCACGCAACCCGGACGCGAGGCGCAACGCAGCGATCGGCTGCTTCGTCACACCGTTAGGCTTCTTCAGCGGCGCGATGGTCGGTGTGCTGCTGTCGATGATCGTGGCCTACTTCGTCAGGGCACCCGGTTGCTCCGAGCTGCCGAGTTGCGACTGGTACGTGTACGCCGGCTATGGCGGGCTGTTCGGCGCCGTGTCGCTTCCCTTTCTCGTGCTGCGCCAGCTGCTGCGGCGGCCGGTTGACCCGGCGCGCCGCGACGAGCCCGCGTCGGCTCCCGACGCGAATGCGTCGTTCTGATGGCGTCGCGCACGTTCGACTTTCCTACGTGAGGTTCCCGCAGTGGCCCGTATAGACGTCATCATGCCCCAGATGGGCGAGTCGATCGCCGAGGGCACGCTCTCGCGCTGGCTCAAGAAGGTCGGCGACGAAGTGAAGCGCGACGAGGCGATCTTCGAGATCTCGACCGACAAGGTCGACGCCGAGATCCCGTCGCCTTCGGCGGGCATCCTTGCGGAGATCGGCGTGACCGAAGGGGAGACGGTCGCCGTCGGAACCGTCGTGGCGCGCATCGAGAGCGACAAGGCGGCGTACGTGCCGGGCGGCGTGGCGCCGCTCGCGGCACCGGCCGCGGCGAGCGCCGGCGCTCAGACAGGTGCCGTCGCCGAATCCGCCGCCGCACCGGCCGCGGCGAGCGCGGACGCGGGCGCGGGCGGGGCCGACGCCTGGAGTCAGGCCGGCAGCTCGGCGCCGACGACGAACGGCAACTCGTTCGAGGAGCGCGTCCGTAGCAAGAGTTCGCCGCTCGTGCGCAAGATCGCCGCCGAGCACGGGATCGAGCTCGGCGCGCTGCAGGGCAGTGGAATCGCGGGCCGCGTGACCAAGCGCGACCTCCTGGGACTGCTCGAGAGTGGAACGACGGCGCCGGCCGTTGGTCAACCGGCTGATCGGCAGCCCACGGCACCCGCGGCTGCGAGCGCGGCGCCGCAGATCCCGGCGCAGGCGGCCGTCGCGGGCGCGGCGGTCAGCGGTCGCGGCGGCAACGGCGCTGCGGTGCCACCGGGCGCCGGCGCGCTCGCCGGCGACCTGCACGCCCCGACCGTCGAGTCGATGCCCGGCGACGTCGTCGAGCCGATGAGCCGGATTCGGCAGCTGACCGCCGAGCACATGGTGCTCTCGCGTCGTTGGAACGCGCACGTCACGAGCTTCTTCGAGGTCGACCTCACGCGCGTCGGCCGCATCCGCGCGAAGCAGCGCGCCGAATTCGAGCGCGCGACCGGCGAGAAGCTCACCTACCTGCCGTTCATCATCAAGGCGGTCGTCGACGGCCTCAAGCAGTTCCCGACGATGAACGCGGCCGTGCGCGGCAACGAGGTCGTGCGCCGCAAGCAGTACAACGTCGGCATCGCCGTCGCGCTCGACTGGGGGCTGATCGTCCCCGTGATCAAGAACGCCGACGACCTCTCGCTCACCGGCCTCACGCGCAACCTCAACGACCTCGCCAACCGCGCGCGCGCGAAAAAGCTGCAGCCGGCCGAGGTGCAGGGCGCGACGTTCACGATCACCAACCCGGGCGTGTTCGGCTCGCTCATGGGCACGCCGATCATCCCGGTCCCGACGTCGGGGATCATGGGCGTCGGCGCGATCGAGAAGCGCCCGAAGGTCGTCACCGGACCCGACGGCGAGGACACGATCGCGGTCCGCACGTGTTCATACTTCTCGATCTCGTTCGACCACCGCATCGTCGACGGTGCGGACGCCGACCGATTTATGGCGTTCGTCAAGAAGGCGCTCGAGACGTTCCCTGAGACCGGCCTCTTTTAGGTCGACCGAGCACATCATGCCGATCCGCACGATCACCGTGGGCGGGCGCGCGTGGCGCGTGCTGCCGTCCGGGTTCACGACCGCGAACGGAGACGACGAGCACGGCGTCCTGTTCATCAGCGGCGAGGGCGACGCGCGCGAGGTGCGCGTGAGCCACTTCTCGCCGCAGGGGGAGCGTTCGCGCGAGCGCGCGCTCGCGGGCCTGAGCGACAGCTACCTCGCGCAATTGCTTGCCGAGTCGCAGCCGAGCATGACCGCGCCCGAGACGGGCTATCGCAAGAGTCCGCCTGGTGCTCCGCCGGGCGGACGCGCCCCGCGCGCGTGACCGACACGCCCAACACCCCGACCGACGACGGCGCTGCGACCGCCGGGGCCGCGACGGCCGACATCGCGGGCACGGTCGATCTGCACACGCATTCGACGGCCTCGGACGGCGTGCTGCCACCCACCGCCGTCGTCGAGGCGGCGCACGCGGTCGGCCTGGCCGCGATGGCACTCACCGATCACGACACGGTCGCCGGCGTGGCCGAGGCGCAGGCGGCCGGCGCGCGCCTCGGCGTCGACGTCGTCGCCGGTGTCGAGCTCTCCGCGCATGTCGGCAGCGACGAAATTCACCTCCTCGCGCTGCACCTGTCCGACGTCGGGACGATCGCGGGGGAGCTCGCCCGCTTCCGCGACGACCGCGTCTCGCGGGCCGAACAGATGGTCGCGCGACTCAACGCGTTAGGCGTGCCGGTGACGATGGACGACGTCCTGCGCGAGGCCGGCGCCGGCGCGGTCGGCCGTCCGCACGTCGCCCGCGCCGTCGTCGCCCGCGGCGGCGCGCTCGACGTGCGCGACGCGTTCGACCGCTTCCTCGGCGATGGCCGCCCAGCGGCCGTCGAAAAGCCGCGGCTCGCCGCGCGCGACGCGATCGCGCTCGCCCATGCGGCCGGCGGAATCGCCGTCTGGGCGCACCCCGGCGCGGCCGGGCGACGTGACCGCGTCGCTCCGCTCGTCGCGGTCGGGCTGGATGGGCTGGAAGTGCTGCATCCGCGGCACTGCGCGGACGACCGGCAGCGGCTGAACGCGCTCGTCGACTTCTTCGGCCTCGTCCCGTCCGGGGGCTCCGAC
>DASWUT010000082.1:0-11418 GCA_036401455.1 Gemmatirosa sp.
GCGACGCGGTGCTCGAGCGCCTGCGCGGCGCGCTCAGCGTCGCCGTCGGCGCCCACACGACGCCCGGGTCGGCGCGTGCCATCCTGCAGCGGTTCGCACTCACCGACCCGCCGCTCGCCGTGCGCGTCGCCGCCGGGGTCGCGGCGGTCGCGTTCGTCAACGCGCCCCCATGCACGCCGCCCGCCTGGGACGCCGTCATCGACACGACCGCCGCAGGCAGCCCCGTGGTCCACGTCGCGGACCGCCGGCTCGGCGCGGGCGGTACCTACGCGGTGGTCGTCGACGTGCCGAGCCCGATGGTCGTGAGCGGCCGGGCGTACCGCCTGGCCGACGTCGACCCGCGCGGCGTGACCGTGCTCGTCCGCCCGGTCCCCGGCGCGCCCGGCGCGCGCCCCGCGTTCACCGAGGCGCTCGGCGCGGCGCTCAAGCTGGCCGATCTGCCCGAACCGATGCGCGCCTGCGTCGAACTCGCCCTGCGTCGTGCCGTCGTCCAGCGGCTGCTCGATGCAACGGATCGCGAACGGCTCGCCGCGGGCGAGGCGAAACTCCGCGACCTCGCAAGCGCCGCACTCGTGCGCGCGATCGACGCGCTCGGCGTGGTGATCCGCGATTCGGGCGGGGAGCGCGGCGAGCTCGGACCGCGCGCTCCGATCGCGGCCGCGTCGGCGCCGGCCGTCGCGCGTGTGCTCGGGCTCGCCGACCTCGCCGAATCGGCCGGGGCCGGCACACCGTTCGATGCTCAGACCGCGCTGTACCGCATCGGCCGCTCGCTGCCGCTGGCGGCGCGCGAGCAGCTGGCGCCCGTCGCCTGGCGGCTCGGCTTCTCGGCGCGCGGGTGGCGTGAGCTGGACGAGGCCGGCTAGCGGCGGCCGGCGCGGCGGCAGGACGTGACGGCTCGTCACGTCGCGGCACGTCCGGTGCGGAACAGGAGTGCTACAGCGCGGCGGGAGGCGAAGCCCGGGCGTGCTACATTGGCCAGTTCCGTCCGTTCTGCCCGGTCACGAACGCACCATGCCCACGGTCATCTTCGCCGCGCCGTACCTCACGCCCAGCGCCGCCCGCATGGTGACGGCGACCGCCTCGCTCCCCGGCGTGCGGCTTGGGGTGATCTCGCAGGACCCGCTCGACAACGCGCCAGCGGACGTGCGCGGCGCCGTCGCGCAGCACTGGCGCATCGACGACGTCCTCGACATCGAGCAGCTCGCGGAGGCGGTCGATGCGATCTCCGCGCGGATCGGCGCGCCCGAGCGCCTGTTCGGCGCGTACGAGCAGCTTCAGGTGCCCCTGGCCGAGCTGCGCGAGCGGCTCGGCATCGACGGGTTGCCGGTCGAGACCGCGCACAACTTCCGCGACAAGGCGCGGATGAAGGAGATCCTGCGCGCGGCGGGCGTGCCGTGCGCGCGCCACGCGCTCGCTGAGACGGCGGTCGAGGCGAAGGCGTTTGCGGCGCACGTTGGCTACCCCGTGGTCGTGAAGCCGCCCGCGGGCGCGGGCTCGGTCGCCACGTTCCGCGCGACGAGCGACGAGGAGCTTGCCGCGGCGCTCGCGGCGGCGCCCCCCGCGCCGGGCGACCCGGTGCTGCTCGAAGAGTTCATCGTCGGCGACGAGCACTCGCTCGAGACGATCTCGATCGATGGCCGGCCCGTTTGGCACTCGCTCACGCGGTACCACCCGACGCCGCTCGACGCGGTGCGGAATCCGTGGATTCAGTGGTGCGTCGTGCTGCCGCGCGAGGCCGACGATGCACGTTACGACGATGCGCGTCGCGTCGGGGACGAGGCGCTCGCCGCGCTCGGGATGACGACCGGGCTCACGCACATGGAGTGGTTCCGCCGCCCGGACGGCACGGTCGCGGTGAGCGAGATTGCGGCCCGGCCACCGGGGGCGCAGATCACGACGCTCATCTCGCGCACGACGGACACCGATTTCGTGCGCTCGTGGGCGCGCGTGATGGTCGAGGGCGCGTTCGATCCGCCCGAGCGCACGTACGCCGCGGGCGTCGCGTTCCTTCGCGCGCAGGGGCGCCCGGGCGGCGTCATCCGCGGCACGCACGGCCTCGACCAGCTCTCCGACGCGACGCGCGCGCTCGTCTGCGACGTGCAGCTGCCCTACGTCGGCTTCGGCGCGCGCCCGAGCTACGAGGGCGACGGGTGGATCATCGTGCGGCACCCCGAGACGGCGCCGGTCGAGCGTGCGGTCGCCGAGATCGTCGCGACGGTGCGCGTGGAGTTGGCCTGAATGCAGCTGACCGCCGGCGGCGCGAGCGTGACCGCCCGCGCCCTTTCTCCCTTCCCCTCAGCCCCGCGCTGCGCATGAACGTCCTCTTCATCGCCCCCGGCTACCCCGACGAGATGCCGCTCTTCGTCCGCGGCCTCGCGCGGCAGGGCGCGCGCGTGTTCGGCCTGAGCGACGTCGCCGAGTCGCAGCTGCCCGAGATGACGCGGCACCACCTGGCCGGCTACGTGCAGGCCGACATCCGCGACGAGGCGGGCGCGGTGGCGACCGTGCAGCGCGCTTCCGCGGGCCGCCTCACCTTCGACCGCATCGTCTGCCTCTGGGAACCGGGCGTGCTGCTGGCCGCGCGCATGCGCGAGGCGTTAGGCGTCCCGGGGATGGGCGTCGAGCAGGCGCGCCTGTTTCGCGACAAGGATCTGATGAAGCAGGCGGTCGCGGCGGCGGGGATCCGCGTGCCCTATCACCGCCGCGCGACCACGGCGGCCGAGGTGCGCGAGGGTGTCGAGGCGGTCGGCTATCCGGCGATCATCAAGCCGATCGATGGCGCGGGTTCGATGGACACCTTCCGCGTCGATACGCCAGCCGAGCTCGAGGCCGCGATCAAGCGCCTGGGTCACGTCGCGACCGTCAACGTCGAGGAGTTCATCGACGCCGAGGAGTTCACGTACGACACGGTCTGCTCGGACGGCAACATCCTGTACGAGCACGTCGGCTACTACCGCCCGCGCCCGCTCGTCGCGCGCACGCTGGAGTGGATCTCGCCGCAGACGCTGTCGCTGCGCGACATCGACACCGAGTGGGTCAAGGACGGGGTGCAGCAGGGGCACGACGTGCTGAAGGCGCTCGACTTTCAGACTGGCTTCACGCACATGGAGTGGTACCGCAAGGCCGACGGTGAGGTCGTCTTCGGCGAGATCGCCGCGCGACCGGCGGGCGCGCGCACGGTCGACCTGATGAACTACAACTCCGACATCGATCTGTTCACGGGCTACGCGGAGGCCGAGCTGAAGGGGACGTTCTCGCAAGTGCCGTCGCGCGCGTACTACGTGGCCAACATCTTCAAGCGCGCGGAGGGGCAGGGGCGGATCGTGCGCATCGACGGGCTCGACTCGCTGTATCAGCGGTTTGGACCGGCGATCGTCAACGTCGACCTGCTGCCCGTCGGGGCGTCGCGCCGCGACTGGGTGCTGACGCTCATCTCGGACGGCTACGTCACCGTACGCCACCCCGACAAGCAGCAGCTGTTCGACATCGCCGACGCGGTCGGGACGGACCTGCGGCTCCACGCGGCGTGACCGACGCGCTCGACCCGGCGGCGCACCGCCGGCGCAGCCGCTTCGCGCGCCGCCCGGCGGCACCGGGCGCGATCGCCGTCCTACGCGACGTGCACTCGCCGGAGCTGCACAACCACCGGGACGTTTACGTCTACCTGCCGCCGTCGTACGGGGTCGGCGCGCCCGACGCGCGCTACCCCGTGATTTACATGCACGACGGACAGAACCTGTTCGACCCGGCGATCAGCTTCTCGGGTGCGTGGCGCGTCGACCTCGCGATGCAGACCGCCGCGCGGCTCGGCTACGAGGCGATCGTCGTCGGCGTCGCCAACACCGGCGGGTCGCGCATCGACGAGTACTCGCCGTTCTTCGACGAGCGCGTCGGGGGTGGTGGGACGGCGGACCGCTACGTCGACTTTCTGCTGCACACGCTCAAGCCCGTCGTCGACGCGCAGTTCCGCACGCGCACCGAGCCGGCCGCGACCGGCGTGCTCGGCTCGTCGATGGGCGGGCTCGTGAGCGCGTACGCGTTCTTCCGCGAGCCGCACGCGTTCGGCATGTGCGGCATCATGAGCCCCGCGCTCTGGTTTGCGGGGCGGGCGATCCTGCCGTACATCGAGGCCGCCGACGCGCCGCGCGGCCGCATCTGGCTCGACGTCGGCACGGGCGAGGGCGCGCGGACCGTGCACAACGTCCGGCTGCTGCGCGACCTGCTGCAGCGGAAGGGGTACCGCGAGGGCGACACGCTGCGGACCGTGATTGCCGCCGGTGGTGCGCACAACGAGGCCGCCTGGGGGCGCCGCCTCAAGAAGGCCATTCCCTTCCTGCTGAACGCCTGACGCCCACCGCCCGATGCACACCGAACACCACCGCTGGCACAGCCCCGCCCTCGACGGCAAGCCGATGGACCTGCTCGTCTACGGCCACGCCGGGGCGAAGCTGTTCGTCTTTCCGACGTCGATGGGCACGTACTACGAGTGGCCTGACCGGCACATGCAGCACGTGCTCGGCGACTACCTGCGCAACGGCTGGCTGCAGATGTACTGCCTGCACCACGTGCACGACGAGAGCTGGTACCGGCGCGACCTGCACGTCGGCGCGCGCGCGTGGCGTCACCTGCAGTACGACAACTACGTGTACCATGAAGTCGTTCCGTTCAGCTACTCGCGGAATTCCAACGACTTCATCATCGCCACGGGTGCGTCGCTCGGCGCGTACGACGCGGCGGTGTTCGCGATGCGGCATCCCGACGTTGTCAGGCGACTGGTCGGGATGAGCGGGAGCTACGACATCCTGCGCCTCACGCGCGGGCAGCGCGACGGCACCGTGGATCAGGTGAACCCGATGGCGCTCGCCGCGGCGCCGATGAGCGATGACAAGCTCGCCCTGCACCGGCGGCAGGACCTCATCATGGCGATCGGCCTCGACGATCCCGCGCTCGACAACAACCGCGCGTTCTCGGGGATCCTCTGGTCGCGGGGCATCGGCAACGCGCTGCGCGAGTGGCGCGGCTTCGCCCACGACTGGCCCTGGTGGGAGCGCATGATCCGTCTGTACGTCGGCGGCCACGACTGACCCCCTCACCCCTTCCCGACCGATGAGCGACAAGAAGAAGCCTCGCATCACGAAGGCCGCGCAGAAGGGATCCGCGGCCCCGGCGGCGGACGCGCCCGCACCGCCCAACCTCACGGGCGCGAAGCCCGTGTCGACCGGTCCCGCGCCGTCGTTCGAGGCGCCCGACGTGTACGCGCCCGAGGTCCCGGACCACCCGCCCGGCGCGCCGGTCGTCGATGCGACCGGCCGCGCGAGCGGCGACCCGACGGGCGCGGTGCCCGAGATGCGCGCCCCCGAGGCGCCGAGCGCGCTCGCCGTTTCCGACGACTCGCTCGTCACCGAGGACGGTGGCGCGACCGCGCCGATCGGCGCGCCGGCGCCGGCGGTGCACAGGCCGACGCGCGACGCGCGCGTCGGCCTGTTCGTCGGGCGCGAGTGGTCGTTTCCGCCGGAGTTCTTCAAGGCGATCGAGCGCCGCGATGCGGGCGTGGTGGCCGAGTACGCGAAGATCGGCGCGCCGCGCTTCGACGAGGCGCCCGCGTACGACCTGCTCATCGACCGGATCTCGCACGAGGTGCCGACCTACCGCACGTACCTCAAGCAGGCCGCGCTGCGCGGCGCGGCGGTCGTCAACAACCCGTTCATGTGGAGCGCCGACGACAAGTTCTTCGGCGCGTCGCTCGCCGACCGGCTCGGCGTCGCGAGCCCCAAGACGGTCGTCCTGCCCAACCGCGAGTACGTCCCCGGCATCGTTCCGAGCGAGTCGCTTCGCAACCTCGAGTACCCGCTCGACTGGCAGGGAATCATCGAGTACATCGGCATGCCGTGCATCCTCAAGGACGCGCACGGCGGCGGCTGGAAGGAGGTCTACGTCTGCCGCACGCCGCAGGAGCTGCTCCACAACTACAACACGTCGGGGCTCCTGACGATGATCGTGCAGGAGTTCATCGAGTTCGAGCACTTCGTGCGCTGTCTCGTGATCGGCCGCGACGAGGTGCTGCCGATGAAGTACGATCCCAAGCAGCGGAAGTACATCGTCGACCACGCGCACCTCACGCCGCAGCTCGGCAGCAAGATCGTGCGCGACGCGCGGGCGCTCTGTCACGCGTTAGGCTACGACATGAACTCGATGGAGTTCGCCATCCGCGACGGCGTGCCCTACGCGATCGACTTCATGAATCCCGCGCCGGACATGGACATCTACTCGCTCACGCCGACGTACTTCGAGTGGGTGGTCGAGCACATGGCCGACATGGCGGTGCGCATGGCCACGCGGGTGCGCGACGGCGGGCACCGCGCGGTCGAGCCGGCGTGGTCGTCGCTGTTTGGGGGGGCGCCGGTGTGAGGACCAGCCAATGAGCGCGGCCGCCGTGCGTGCGCCGGCGACGCCGGCCCCCGCCGACGCGATCCGCGACTACCACGCCATGCTCGAGGGGTCGGCGGGGGCGCAGCTCGCCGCCGACACCGAGGGCGCCCTCGAGACCGCGCTCGGGCGGCGCGGGCTCATCTTCGGCACGCGGCGCCTCTGCACCGTCGTCCGCCCGCGATTCTTCGCCCCGGCCCAGTACACCGCGCTCGGCCGGCGCATCGCGGGGCTCATGCACGCGTTCAACACGGCCCACCGCGCGGCGATGGCCGACCCCGCGGTGCGGGCGCAGTTCCGGCTCGACGCGTGGGAGGAATCGCTGCTGACGACCGGGCCGCGCGCCGCCATCTCCAGCCCGACCGCCCGGCTCGACGCGTTCGTCGTCGACGACGCCGGCGACGGCGGCACCTTCGCCCTCACCGAAGTCAACGGCGAGACGCCGGCGGGCGCGGGGTTCAGCGACACGCTCACCGACACCTTTCTCGAACTGCCCGCGATGCGCGCGTTCGCGCGCCGCTGGCACCTGTTCCCGGTGATGGCCCACTACGGCATCGTCGAGGCGGTGCTCGGTGCGTGGCGCCGCTGGGCCGACGGCGCGGGACGCCCGACGCGCGGCGTCGCCCCGCGCGTCGCGATCCTGGACTGGGACGACGTCCCCACGCGCCTGGAATTCCTCATGTTCCAGTCGTTCTTCCGCGCGCAGGGCGCGGCGTGCGACATCGCCGATCCGCGCGCGGCGACGTTCGACGCGGCGCGCGGCGCGCTGATGCTCGACGGCGCGCCCGTCGACGTGGTCTACAAGCGCGTCCTGTTGAGCGAACTCGTCGAGCGCGCCGGCGTCGACGCCGACGTGCTGCGCGCGTGGCAGGCCGGCGCGGTGTGCATGGTGAACCCGCCCGACGGGAAGGTTCTTCACAAGAAGGCGTCGCTCGCCGTGCTCTCCGACGAGCGCAACGCCGGCCTGTTCGACGCCGCGGCGCAGGCGGCGATCGCCGACGGCATTCCGTGGACCCGGGTCGTCGAGGAGCGGCGTACCGTGCACGCGGGGCAGGAGGTCGACCTGCTGCCGCACCTCGCGGCCAACCGCGAGCGCTTCGTTCTCAAGCCGAACGACGAGTACGGGGGCACCGGGATCGTCCTCGGCTGGACCGTCGATCAGGGCGAATGGGAGCAGGCGCTCGCGCGCGCGGTGGCCGAGCCGTACGTAGTGCAGGAGCGCGTGCCGATCCCGTTCGAGGCGTATCCGAGCGTGGTCGACGGCGAGGTGCACCTGATCGACCGGCTGATCGACACCGCCCCGTACGTGACGGATGGCGTCAACATGGAGGGCATCCTGTCGCGGCTGTCCACGGCTGCCCTGCTCAATGTGACGGCCGGTGGCGGATCGCAGGTCCCCAACTTCATCGTGCTGCCGCGCTGATCTGCTGGCACGCTTTACGTAACGGTCGTATGTCGGACATCGCCGTTCCGCCCTCGCTTCCTCCCGCCCGCCGAGGTCCTCGTATGAAGCCACCCTCTCTCACCCTCGGGGTCGAAGAGGAGTACCAGATCGTCGACCCGAGCACGCGCGCGCTCAAGAGCTACATCGGGCAGATCATGGAGCACGAGCTGCCCGGGGACGTGCAGATGAAGCCCGAGCTGCACCAGAGCATCGTCGAGGTCGGCACGAAGCCGTGCGGGACTCCGGCCGAGGTACGCGAGGAGCTCGTCCGCCTGCGCGGTGCGGTGATGGGACTCGTCGCCGAGGGCGGGCTGACGATCGCCTCGGCCGGCAGCCACCCGTTCTCGACGTGGTGGGAGCAGGACATCACGCAGTTGGAGCGGTACGAGGGCGTGCGGCGCGACATGGGCGACCTCGCCCAGCGGCTGCTCATCTTCGGCATGCACGTGCACGTCGGGATCGAGGACAAGGAGTTCGCGATCGACGCGCTCAACGTCGCGCGCTACTTCCTGCCCCATCTGCTCGCGCTGACGACGAGCTCGCCGTTTTGGATCGGGCGCAACACGGGGCTCAAGAGCTACCGCTCGACGGTGTTCCGCGGCTTCCCGCGGACGGGCATCCCGACGCGTCTGTCTGGCTGGAGCGAGTACCAGGAGTACATCGACGCGCTCATCGCGGTGGGCTCGATCCCGGACGGCTCGAAGATCTGGTGGGACGCGCGCCCGCACTTCAAGTATCCGACGCTCGAGTTCCGCCTCTGCGACGCGTGCACGCGGGTGGACGAGGCCGTCTGCGTGGCGGCGATCATCCAGGCGCTCGTCTACAAGCTGTGGAAGATGCGCCGCGACAACCTGACGTTCCGCGACTATTCGTCGCGCCTCATCGACGAGAACAAGTGGCGCGCGATGCGCTTCGGGCTCGGCGGCAAGATGATCGACTTCGGCAAGCGGGAGGAGAAGCCGGCCCCGGAGCTGATCCGCGAGTTCATCGAGTGGTTCCTCGGCGACGTCGTCGACGAGCTCGGCACGCGCAAGGAGGTCGAGTATGCGTACCGGATCCTCGACGAAGGATCGAGCGCCGATCGGCAGCTCGCCACGTTCGAGCGGACGGGGAGCCTGCACGCGGTCGTCGACCAGATCATCGCCGAGACGGCGGAGGGGGTGACGCCGATCCCCCGGTCGGAGCTGCGCCCGACCGCGCCTGTCGAGGAACGGCGCGAGGCGCGGGTCGAGCGGCGGGCGAACGGCGGGGACCGGCGTATCGACCGGCGAACGCAGACCGGTGGGCGGCTGGACCGGCGCAGCGACGTCACGCCCAGCATCCGGATCGGCGATCAGGAAATCGGTCGCCCTGCACCAAGTGCCCCGTGACGGGGTATTTTGTCACGAACGTGTGAGCACCGCGTCAGCGGGACGGGCGGTCGACGCCCGTCCCGCTGACTTCTTCATAGCCGGTTTTCAAAGCAGCACCAGTTTGCTACTCCAGACCGCACCGCCGTGGGCCCGCCGAGGGTGCCGGGTGGTGCCGTGAGGTTCATACAATGGCTTCGTCCGTTCCGACCCGACCCGTGTGCCGCGCGAAGGCGCGCCCGATCATCGGGGTCACGACGCAGACGCTACATGCAATCGCGGGTATCCCCGAAGGGCTGCCCGAAAGCTGGGTGATGAACCAGCGCTACTTCCGCGCGGTCATCGAGATGGGCGCCGCGCCGTGGATGATCCCGCTGTTGCACGACGACGTCGACACGCTGCGCTCGATCTACGAGCACCTCGACGGGATCCTCATCCCGGGTGGGGTGGACATGGATCCGGATACCTATGGCGAGCCGATCATCCCCGAGACGGGGCGGCTCGACCCGGCCCGTGACTGCGTCGAGCTGCAGCTCGTTCGCTGGGCGTGGGAGGACGGGATGCCCGTGCTCGGGCTCTGCCGTGGTGCGCAGGTGATCAACGTCGCGCGCGGGGGTTCGCTCTGGCAGGACATTCCCAGCCAGTGGCACGACCCCAAGGGTCGCGAGACGCTGATGCACGACTGCTATCCGACGAAGGGGTTCGCGCGCACGCACCACGCGCACGAGGTCGAACTCACCGCGTCGACGCGGCTGCACGCCGCGATGCCGCGGCCGTCGGTCCCCGTCAACAGCATGCACCACCAGTCGGTCAAGCAGATCGGTGACGGTCTGGTCGTGTCCGCGTACGCCCCGGACGGCGTGGTCGAGGCGGTCGAGGCGGATCGCGACGCGTTCATGGTCGGCGTGCAGTGGCACCCGGAGGTGTTCGAGGTGCATGACCCTCTCACCCGGCACCTCTTCCGCGACTTCATGGGCGCGGCCGAAGGGTTTGCGAAGGCGGCGTGAACGACCCGGGGGTCACCGGTGTGCGGTGACCCCCACGCGCGCGCACATGTCGAGCACGGGGCACGTCGAGCACCGCGGCCGCACGCCGGTGCAGACGTGTTTCCCGAACGGTACCAACCGGCGGTTGATCTCGACCCACCACCGGCGCGGTAGCACGCGCTCGAGCGCGGCGAGCGTCTTCTCGGGCGTTGGCGCGCTGACGTAGCCCCACCGGTTGGTCACGCGGTGCACGTGCACGTCCACGGAAATGTGTGCGGCCCCGGTCGTGACGCCGAGCGCGAGGTGCGCGCATTTGGGGCCGACCCCGCCGAACGACTGCAGCACCGCATCGTCGGCCGGGAGTGTTCCGCCGAACTCCGCGACGGTGCGCGCCGCGATCGCGAGGATCTGCCGCGCCTTGGCCGGTGCGAACGAGGACTCGGCGATGAGTGCGGCCAGCTCGGGTTCGGGGAGCGCGGCGACGCCCGCCGGCGTCGCCGCGCGCGCGAAGAGCCGCCGTGCGACAGGAAGCGAGACCTCGTCGTACGTCCGGATCGACAGGATACAGGCGAGCAGCTGCTGGAAGAGCGTTCCGTAGCCCGGATGCTCGTCGTCGCCGTCGCGGAGCGCGAACATCGCGGCGGGGGGATATGGCGCGACAGCGTCGCCGACGCGTTCGAGCGCCAGGTCGACGTCGAACGCGCGCGCGGCGGGCGGTGGGAGTGGCGGGCCGGACGTCGGCATGCGTGGAGGGCGGAGGAAGCTGCCGCGCCGTGCACGCCCGGTGCCCCGCGACGTGATGATCCGACCGACGACCTCGTCGCGGCTGCGGGACCCGCAGTTCCTGCCCGGGAACGGTCCGGCACGCGCTGTGCGCGCCTGCCGCGGCATGACGAGCTTCGAGGCAGGACACGCCGCCCGGCGTGAGCTGCACCGCGACCGGCCGGGTCGCGAAGGCATCGAAGGCGAGCTCGTCGAACGGCTGACGGCCGGGCTCGCACCCCCCGCGGCCCGGCATGCCCTGGCCGGCTGCCTCGACGGGCGGGTGACGCCGCACGCGACGCTGGCGCAGATGCTTCTCGCCTGCCGGAGCGTCGTCCTCGTGCGCGAACTCGTCGACGAGGTGACGGCGCGCGCCGACGCCGACTCGCGCGCCGGCGACGCGCTCGTGCGCGACCGTGCGGACGCGCTCACGCGGCTGTTCGTCGACAAC
>DASWUT010000083.1:0-2839 GCA_036401455.1 Gemmatirosa sp.
CGCGCAGCTGGAAGCGGCGCTCGCGGGCGAAGTCGACCGGATGCGCACCGACGGGGTGACGGACGCGGAGCTGGACCGGGCGCGGGCGCTCGTCGAGAGCGGGTTCATCGTCGCCCTGCAGTCGGCGGGGGACCGGGCCGACCAGATCTCGCGCTTCGCGTGCTACTTCGGCGACCCGGCGCTCGTGAACGCGCAGGTGGGGCGGTATCAGACGGTGACGGCCGCGCAGGTGACCGCGTTCGCGCGGGAGACGCTGGGCGAGGACAACCGCGCGTACCTGGTCTACGTGCCGCGGGCTGGCGGGGAGGACGGCGCGTTGGACGCGGAGGAGTTGGGCACGGACGCGCTCACCGAGGTGATCGCGTGAGCGCGGTCGAGTCGGCCGTCGCGTCGTCGGTGACCGAGGCACCGCCGCGTCCGGCGCCGGGTGCGCCACGGCCGTACCACTTTCCCCACTTCGAGCGGCGCGCGCTGCCCAACGGGTTACGGCTCGTCGTCGCGCCCGTGCACCGGCTGCCGCTCGTGAGCGTGGTCGTCGTCGTGGACGCGGGGGCGGCGGCCGACCCGGAGGGCAAGGAGGGGCTCGCCGTGCTCACCGCGCGCGCGCTCGTCGAGGGCACGGCGACGATGGACGCGGTCGCGCTCGTCGAGCGGGTCGAGGGGTTGGGGTCGGCGCTCGACAGCGGGGCGGACTGGGACGCGGCCGTGGTGTCGCTCACCGCGCTCGCGCCCAAGCTGGACGAGGCGTTCGAGGTGCTGGCGGACGTGCTCGTGCGGCCGGCGTTCCCGGCCCGCGAGGTGGATCGGCTCAAGGGGGAGCGGCTCGCCGAGCTGTTGCACACGCGGTCGGACCCGCGCGGGCTGGCCGAGGAGGCGTTCGCGCGCGCGGTGTACGCGGAGGGCTCGCGGTACGCGCGGGCCGAAGCGGGCGGGGAGGTGTCGGTGGGGGCGCTCACCGAGGCAGACGTGCGGGCGTTTCACGCGACGCGCTACCACCCGGGGGCGACGACGGTGATCGTCGCAGGCGACGTGACGGCCGACGTCGCGGAAGCGCTCGTCGTCCGGACGCTCGGCGCGTGGGACGGCGCCGCGGCGCCCCGGCCGGTGCCGGTCGACGCGCCCGGCTCGGCGACGCGGCGCGTGCACCTCGTGCCCAAGGGGGACGCCGCGCAGAGCGAGGTGCGGCTCGGGCACGTCGGGGTACCGCGGGCGACGCCGGACTACTTCCCGCTGCTGGTGATGAACAGCATCCTCGGCGGGCTGTTCAACTCGCGGGTCAACATGAATCTGCGCGAGCGGCACGGTTACACGTACGGCGCGCGGTCGGGGTTCGACTGGCGGCGTGGGGCGGGGCCATTCGCGATCGAGAGCGCGGTGGCGAGCGACGTGACGGTGGCGGCTGCGCGCGAGATGCTGACCGAGCTCGATCGTATGCGCGACGAGCCGGTCGGGGACGACGAGCTGTCGCTCGCGACGAGCTATCTGGACGGCGTCTTCCCGATCCGCTACGAGACGACGGCGGCGATCGCGGGGGCGCTGGCGAGCGCGGTGGTGTACGGGCTGCCGGACGACTACTTCGACGCCTACCGGGCGCGGGTGCGCGGGGTGACCGCGGCGGAGGTGCAGCGGGTAGCTCGGCGATTTCTGCAGCCCGAGGCGCTGCAGCTGCTCGTCGTCGGCGATCCGGGCGCGGTGCGCGAGCCGCTCGAGGCGCTGGGGTTCGGGCCGCTCGTCGTGCACGACGTCGAGGCGGTGGTGCGCTGATGGCCGGACGCGTGCCGGTGGGGACGAAGGCGCCCAAGGCGGGCGAGGTGCGGCAGGCGACGCTGGTCGACGGCACGCCGCTGCCGTTCGAGATTCGGCGGTCGGCGATTCAGGGGATGGGTGCGTTCGCGACGCGCCGGCTGCGGAAGGGGCAGCGGCTGGCCGAGTACGAGGGGGAGCACATCGACCAGGCGGAGGCGGACCGACGGTACGCCGAGGCGGGGATGAAGCGGCACCACACGTTCCTGTTCACCGTCGACGACGACGAGGTGATCGACGGCAAGCGGACGGGGAATGACTCGCGGTTCATCAACCACTCGTGTGAGCCCAACTGTGAGGCGTGGATCGACGACGGGCGGATCTTCATCCACGCGTTGCGGAACATCCAGCCCGGAACGGAGCTGACGTACGACTATCAGTACGAGCGGACCGAGGCGCACACGGAGGAGGACGAGAAGTTTTATGCGTGTCGGTGCGGGACGCCGAGTTGCCGGGGGACGATTCTCGCGCCGCGGAAGAAGGGGCGGAGGGGGAAGAAGTAGGGAGCGCGGTACGAGGGGTGCGCTTGTCGGCGTCCCCGCGATCGCGGGGGTGACGATACCGCTATCTCCATACGCCCCCATGCCCGATCACGTCGAACCCGGCCAAGTTTCCTCGAAGCGCGTCTACACCGGGCGCATCGTTCACCTGGACGTCGACACGGTGCGGTTTCCGGACGGGTCGACGGGGGAGCTGGAGATGTTTCGGCATCCCGGGGCGAGTGCGGTGGTGCCGTTTCTGACGGACCCGTCGGGGGCGGATCCGCAGGTGTTGCTGATCCGGCAGTACCGGTATGCGGCGGGCGGCTACGTGTGGGAGGTGCCCGCAGGGCGCCTCGAGCAGGGGGAAGATCCCGCGGTGTGTGCCGCGCGCGAGTTGCAGGAAGAAACCGGGTGCACGGCGGCGCGTATTGAACGGCTCACGACGATCTGGACCACGCCCGGGTTCTGCGACGAGCAGATCCACCTGTTCATGGCGACGGGGCTGACGCGCGGCGAGGCGCAGCGGGAGAAGGACGAGTTCATGACCGTGGAGA